>CAZESO010000140.1:0-6323 GCA_964515325.1 uncultured Roseburia sp.
ATACACTCTCTCAGCTCTTGCCAACACAATTTCATTAACATCATCATCTCTTGACCTTATATCTAAATTTTGATTTTCTTCAAAACTTTGCATCTCATCAATATCATGTCCATCACTTGCAAATGATGATCTATATGTCTTGTTAATGGCAGGAATATTTATTTCATAATGAATTATTCCATTGGCATCATATATTAAACTCCTATTTACTTCAGTATACTTACTAATCATATCAGGAACATAATACTGCATTTCTCCTACCACAACACTGTCCCTGCCATATCTATCCGCTGACTGACATACCTTTGATGTTACTAAACCTCTAATAGACTCATATACTGTAGTTTTCTTAGCAGGAATCGTGGTATTCTTTTCAATAAGCACCTCTAATTCGTGTCTAAAATCCAATCCATTACAGGCAACAACATCTATCCCCACGAAATATGGGCAGATATCAGTCATCACCAACTCACTGACACTTTCATCCTTTTCAAGAAATGCTCCCTGCATAGCTGCTCCCATAGTCACTGCCTCGTCAGGATTTATCTTATATTCAAGTGTTTTTCCCATCATTCTTTCCATCATTTTTCTTACAATGGAAAGCTTAGTTCCACCGCCAACCATAATGATTTCTTCGATTTCCTGTGACTCATACTTAGACTCAGCTATAGCCTGCAAGGTAAGCTTACGGATTCGCTCTAACAAATCAAAGCAGGCATTTTCATACTCTTCCTCAGAAATTTTCAAGTTGTAATCCTTACCTGCAATTATGCAGTTCATCTCAGCCTCACCATTAGCACCAAGCTTTATTTTAGCATTTTCAGCAACTTTCCAAAGTCTGGTGCTTTCCTCTACTGGCAACTGCTGCTTAATTCCATTTTCCTTTAAGAAAATATCTATTAAACGTCTTGTAAAGTCGCCTCCTCCAAGCTTATTGTCACCGCATATTGCTACAACCTCCATTACCTTATCACTTACTTCCATAACAGAAATATCAAAGGTTCCTCCACCTAAGTCAAGGACTATTATAACCTTTTCATCTTCATTTCCGATGTTTTGTATTCCATAAGCCATAGCTGCTGCCGTAGGTTCATTTATAATTTTGCGCACATTAAATCCTGCCAGCTCACCGGCGCGAATAACTGCCTTTCGCTGTGGATTGGTAAAAAACGCCGGTACGCTGATAACTGCATCTGTGATTCTTTCTCCAAGAAAATGTTCTGCATCCTCTTTTATCCCCTTGAGAACCACCGCTGAAAGCTCCTCCGCCTTCATTTTCCTATCACCAATCTCAAATAATTCATCCGTACCCATACTGCGCTTGAACATATCAACTGTTTCATTAGGGTGATTCAGCTTTCTCTCCTTGGCTACATCTCCCATATAAAACACACCATTTTCATCTATGTTTACAACAGAAGGTATGGCAAATCTGCCAGTGCTGCTTTTAATAAGCACCGGCTTTCCATCCTTATAAACAGCTGCCATACTGTTACTTGTACCTAAATCTATTCCTAGTATCATAATTCTTTTTCCTACTCCTCACTTGCCTTGTTTTTGAGAAAATATCTTAATCCACATCGCTCACCATCTGTAGTATCATCTGTTTCTTCCACCATATATCTATACCCCTCTTTATATTTCTTATCATATATGCAGCTCCATATATAATATTCTTCATTATAACGACTTTTCTGAATGTCTTTCTCCAATTGATATTTTAAAGCCTGCTCCTTGTATTGTTCTGCCAACACTCTATTTCCTGATAATAGATATAATTCAGCTGATGACCATAAAACATCTTCTCTGTCGCAAAAGCTTTCTCCCTCCAAAGCCTTTATCTCTTCCAAAAGAGACTCAAACTTTTCTTTGTTCTTATCCCTATTTTCCATAAATTCACAATGAGCTATACGCCTCAAAAAACTCACAGTAAAATCTCTATAATCATCAAAACAGTTTCTATATCTTTCTTCTGCCTCTTTATATTTTCCCATGGCAAAACATGTCATTGAAATAGCCAATTTACTATATTCAATCTCTTCATAAAAAATATCATATGCCTTATCATATTGTTCAGTATAAAAATAAGCAATGGCAATGGCATTATAAGTATCTTCTTTCACATTTTCCAATTGACAATATTCCATCGTCAAATCAATGTATTCCACAACCTTTTCCCATTTTTCTTGAACCTTATAAATATCTACTAATTGTGCATATAGATTATATTTTCCAAAATAGTCACAGGAATAATTTTCATATTCATTACTTTTTTCTATGCCTTTTTCTAATATATCAATTGCTTTTTCGTAATCTCCATCCAAATAATATAGATTACCCAATCTTCCATATACCCAAATGTATCTATTTCCATCCTTTAAATCCTTATGAAAATATAATTTTGCCTTTTTTAGTTGTTCGCTGTAATCTTCCCCCTCTTCTGCCTCAAACTGATAATTATCATATGTTAATCCTATGGTACTATTTAAATATGGTCTAACTTCCTTTGGCACATTTTTGCACATCATTTCTACATATTCATAATCAGCCTTCAAAACATAAGAATCCAACATATTGTTGTATGTACGTACATATTCAGAAACAAATCTATTTCTGATTCCCTCCAGTTTAGAATTACAATAGGAGAGCTTCAAATACTTGAGAGCTTCATCCCATTCTTTTTGTTTCATATACATAGCATAATTATCATAGTACAGATTATATTTATTATCAAAATCACCACTCTTATTGGTTCGTAGAATTCCTTCTAATCTGATTTGTGATGCTTTTTCAAACTCATTAATATTAGCATATGAATTTGCTAACCATCCATAACTGGCGGTTCCAAGGCAATTAAACTTTTTTGCAAATTCAAACATTTCTATTGCTTTTTCATAATTTTTCGTATTAAGATACAATCTTCCCATGCTTTCAGAATATGCTCGTTTATCTTCGTCTGTTTGTAGCTTTTCATATACCTTTTCTGCATGTTCCACATTTTTCCAATCTGCATACAGATTAAATAAAGGTTCTACAGCCTTTCGAATCTCAAGTGCATTTTTTGCTTTATTCAATTCTTCAAGTGCTAACTTTTCCGCCTTTTCCCATTCTTCTCGATTGTTATACAAACGAATAAAATCTATATATTTTTCAGGATTATTATATTCAGAATATTGTAACCCTTCTAATAAATTAAAATATTCTTGTCTCTCTGTTTCCCATTGCTCTTTTTCCCAAAAAAACATACGAACATATTTTACTGCAACTTCAAAGAGCATTTTTATATCCAGTAGATAATACTTACTTACAGCCGGCATTTTTAACTGACTATTCATCGCCTTTGTAAAAAACTCCCTACATAATTGCTTTGCTTCATCATATTGCTGTTTTTCATCAAGTGACACTATCTTATACCACTCATACTCTTCAGGTCTTTTTTCTTTAATAACTTCCAATTCCTCTTGTACATTATCATAAAATTCCGGTTTTTGCATAATACTGGCACTAAGTAGTCTCGCCTCAACCCTATCACTCTTCAAAGATATAAGATAATCTAAATCTCTATAATCTTTTGAACAACCAACAGTTTTTATTCGCTGCATGCTCTCATTATACTGCGATAATGAATAATCCACATAAGAGCGTAACAATAAAATTGGATATGCAATAGGATATTCCTGTAATAGTTCATTGCATTTTTCAATGCTTTTTTTATATTCTCTTTGTTCATACAAATATCGTGCTTGCAATTCTTCCCATTCTAACCTTTGAATAATGTTTAATTTTTCCTTTGGATATTGTTTTAAAAACTCATACCATGTAATCTCTTTTTCAATATCATCCTCATTAAAATAGCACAAACAACGAGCCATATTGTATTCCCAATTATTTATACTTTTCACTGTCTTAATAATATGTGCAGCTTCCGGCTCTCTGTTAGAACGCAAATACACCCTACACATACATACTTTTTCTTCATCAGAAACCTGCTTATTTGTTGTAAATTTTTCTTCTATTGAATTACAAATTTCATCAGCCATCTCAAAAAGGAAACTTTCTGGTCTTAACCATGTAAGATACTTAACAAGCTGATATGCTTCATAATACATGCCTGAATTCTTACAGCAAATTGCCATCTGATAAACAAATGGATAGCTTTTCTCTGGAATTTCCATGTATAACTGTTTTAACAATTCTCTTGCAGCTTCAATTTCTTTCTTATACAGACAATATTCTGTCTCTAAAAGTCGTACTTCAACGGCATTTCCATACTGTTTTTCCAAACTTTCAATAGCTTCTTTTGTTACTGTTTCCTTTGCTTCTTTCATTTGCAATGCCACATACAGGCATTCATATGGTAAATAGGAAATAGAAGTATGTTCATATAATACTTGCAAATGTGCAAGCCTATGGATAGCATGCTCTTCATTTTCCCAGTTAGGAAGTAGCTTAAGCAACTCACTATATTCTGCAAAAAAACTATCAATATCCTCTCGCTTTGTCTGCTCTGTCACAATCAGCTTTTCAAACTCGATATTTTCATTAAGCTTAATTCTCTTATTTAACCATCTTGACTGTTCTGTACGATCATTTTTTGCTCTTTCCACTTCATTACCGGCATACGCAAAAAAAGTATCCAAAAGTCTACGCACATTATCTGGCAAAAAAGTATTACTTACTTGATTAATCATATTGTAATAGATGGTATTTTTACATCTTTGATAATACTTTATCTGACATGGCAAATCGTCATATAAAAGCCTTTTCCAGTATGAAATATCAAGAGACTTTTCATAATCATTATATACTTCCATAACACGATTTCGCCAATTTTCAAATTCCTGTTCTTCTGGTGATAATTCAATTTCATAATCCTCATATTCCAAATCATCATCATACTCGTACTCATCTTCTACATCATATTCATCATAGTATTCATCTTCCACATACTCTAATGCCTTCTCATATGCTTTTCTCAATTCCATAAACTCTTCTGGATATTCTTCAGGATTAGTCAGCTTGAGTCTTTCACGATATGCTTTTTTTATTGTTTTTTTATCATTTGTTCTTTTGATATGTAATATATCCCAGATATTCATTAAAACGCTCCTATCTTTAGTATTCCTGCATATTATAACTATTTAATAATTGCTTCAAATACTCTCTTTTATCTGCAATGTCACTTCGCTTACCATCATTCAAAGCACTTTCAAATGCTCCAATAACATTACCAAGTCTTTCTCGTTCTTTACCAACAAGCTCCATATAAATATTGTCTGCTTTTGCTATTAACAATAAGTCTTCCTCATTTTCTCTTGAACCAATATTCATATACTTTAACTCTTGTACACGCTTTACTGCTTCTTCCTCTGACATCTCACAATTTTCATTTATAAGTGTCTTTTCATAGGTAACACCTGTTGCAGGAATATACACAGACAGATGAACAATACCATTACTATCATAATAGACTGACTTATGTACTTCCACACGTTCTGTTCCTACATCAGGTAATGAATATGTTATTTCTCCTAAATAACTTGAATTTTGCCCATATTTATCTTCCATCTGATAAATACTCAATCCCCAATATGACGGACGAGAATAATGTACAACTGTTCCCTTTGTTGGAATAGTTACATTTTTCTGTATTATAATATCATGTATTTCATTCAAATCATGTTCTCCGCCATCCCTTATACGAGTGCCAAGATAATGTGGTGCAATATCTGTCATAACCAAATCTTTAATATCTTCTTTTTTCTCAAACATCGCCCCCTGCATAGCTGCCCCCATAGCTACCGCTTCATCCGGACTAATTTTATACTCTAATGGCTTTCCTGCTAATTTTTCTATGAGTTTTCTTACAATGGAGAGCTTTGTTCCACCCCCAACCATAATTATTTCTTCTATCTCATTAGGATTATACCTAGATTCTTCAATAGCCCTAATAGTCAGCATTCTTATCTTTTCCAACAAATCCAGGCATGCCTCTTCGTATTGTTCTTCTGTAATGGTATATTCATATTGCTGTCCTGCAATATTGCAGCTCATCTTTCCAATTCCCTCATTGCTAATCTGATGTTTTGCCCTTTGTGCTTGATTCCACAATACAGACTTTTCTTCCATACTTAATTCAACATTAACATCATTTGCCTGCATAAATAATTCTATAAGGCGATTAGTAAAGTTGATACCACCAAGCTTGTTATCGCCACAAACAGCCACAACCTCCATGACATCCTCACTAGCTTCCATAACAGAAATATCAAAGGTTCCACCACCTAAATCCAATACTAATATGATTTTTTCTTCAAATATGC
>CAZESO010000141.1:0-6255 GCA_964515325.1 uncultured Roseburia sp.
CATAAAACAAAACCCTCCTAAATAGTATATGACATTATGTTTATTAGGAGGATACAAAAGTACGCTCCTATCTGTGTATATATTACATTTATTGTAGGAAAAAGTCAATCCAAAATTATGTTAAAGAAAGGAAAAAAATATATGAAAGTTGCATTTCATAATTTAGGATGTAAGGTTAATTCTTATGAAACTTACGCAATGGAACAGCAAATGAAGGAAAAGGGATATGAAATCGTACCATTTTCTGAAGGTGCTGATATTTATATAGTTAATACATGTACTGTTACAAACATAGCTGATCGAAAAAGCAGACAGATGCTTCATAAAGCAAAAAAGATGAATGAAAATGCCATTGTTGTTGCTGTAGGCTGTTATGTTCAGGCAGCAGGAGATAAGCTTAAAGAGGATATGGCCATAGACTTATTAATTGGAAATAACAATAAATCAAAGCTTGTTGATATTATAGAAGAATATATAGAAAATAAAAAAGAAAATTTGATCATAAATGACTTAAATAAACCTTGTGATTATGAGGATATGAGTATGACGACAGTTACAGAACATACCAGAGCATTTATTAAAATACAGGATGGATGTAATCAATTTTGTACTTATTGTATAATTCCTTATGCAAGGGGAAGAATAAGAAGTAGAAAGTTGGATGATATTGTTAATGAGCTTACAGCACTTGTCTGTCAGGGCTATAAGGAAATTGTTCTTACAGGAATTCATTTGAGTTCTTATGGTAAAGATTTTAAGAATGAAGATATTCAGCTAATTGATGTAATTGAAGAAATATCACAGATAAAAGGTATAGAAAGAATTCGCTTAGGTTCATTAGAACCACAGATTATAACAGAAGAGTTTATGGAAAGAGTTTCAAAAATAAATAGTTTTTGTCCACATTTCCACTTGTCATTACAGAGCGGATGTGATACAGTTTTAAGGCGAATGAATAGACGATATGATACTGAAAAGTATTATGCCGGTTGTGAGTTGATAAGGAAATATTATCCGTTGGCTGCCATTACAACAGATGTAATAGTAGGTTTTCCGGGGGAAACAGAAAACGAGGCTGAGGTAACAAAGACTTTTTTAGAAAAGGTGTCATTTGCAGAAATGCACATTTTTAAATATTCTATGAGACAAGGAACGAAGGCGGCAGCGATGGATAATCAGGTGGATGAAGCTGTGAAATCACAACGAAGTGATGAACTTTTGAAGTTGAATGATGAATTGAGAAAAGAGTACATCTCGAAATTTATTGGAAAGACAGAAGAAGTTTTATTTGAAGAACAGATAGGTATAAATGATAAGAAGTATTATGTAGGATATACTAAGGAATACGTAAGGGTTGCCGTAACGAGTGAAGCTGATTTGTCTAATAATTTAATTAAGGTAAATATGAAGGAATTATTAAATAATGAAATATTACTTGCCGAAATAGAAAAAATATATTAGAATAAGGCTATATAATCGTTCGTGTGATAAAGGAAGGAAATGTAATGGATAGCTTAAATAACACTCAATATTTTAAAACTGTACAGGAGCCAAAGCTTGAGATAGGAGAGGTTTTAGAACTCGTATACAATGCTTTAGTGGAGAAGGGTTATAATCCTGTGAATCAAATTATAGGGTATATTATGTCTGGCGATCCTACATACATTACCAGCCACAAGAATGCAAGAAAACTTATAACAAAAGTAGAAAGGGATGAGTTGATAGAAGAAGCCCTTACTTACTACATTAATAGTAAGTTTAAGTAATTGTTGGGCTTTAAGGAATTTGTATGAGGATACTGGGATTAGATTATGGTTCAAAAACTGTGGGTGTAGCAGTTTCGGATCCATTACTTGTGATGGCCACAGGTTTGGAAATAATTAGACGTGATTCGGAAAACAAACTAAGAAAGACATTGGCAAGAATAGAAAGTCTTATTGATGAGTATGGGGTTGATAAGATTGTTTTAGGTTTGCCCAAAAATATGAATAATACCTTGGGAGACAGAGCTGAGAAAACATTGGAGTTTAAAGCTATGTTGGAGAGAAGGACCGGGCTTTCTGTCATAATGTGGGACGAAAGACTTACAACGGTAATGGCACATAAGACGATGATTGAGTCTGGGGTAAGACGCGAAGACAGGAGCAAATATGTAGATAGTATTGCTGCTGTGTTTATATTGCAAGGATATTTGGATAGTTTGGCAAATAGTAGAAAGGAATAAAATAATGACAGAGAAAATCACATTTACTGTTGAGGAGACAAACGAGGAAGTTGAGTTATTTGTGGTAGAGGAGACTAGAGTAAGTGGCATTAACTATTTATTAGTTACAGATAGTGACAATGAGAATGAAGATGGGGAAGCGTACATATTGAAGGATGTATCAGCACAGGAAGATGCAGATGCTATCTATGAAATGGTAGAAGATGAAGAAGAATTGAATGCAGTTTCAAAAATATTTCAAGAGCTGCTTGATGATGTTACACTTGAATAGTCAAATTAGGAGGTCTCAAATTGAAGAAAGAAGTTATTAACACTGAAAAAATAAAAATAATACCTTTAGGCGGTCTTGAGCAGATTGGTATGAATATCACATTGTTTGAATATGATGATAGTATTATTGTTGTAGATTGTGGTTTGTCATTCCCGGATGATGAAATGTTAGGTATTGACCTTGTCATTCCTGATATAACATATCTTAGAGAGAATATTGAAAAAGTAAAAGGCTTTGTTATAACACATGGTCATGAAGATCATATTGGTGCTTTACCATATATTTTAAAAGAAATTAATGTACCTGTTTACGGAACAAAGCTTACACTTGGCATTATTGAGAATAAGTTAAAAGAACATGGAATGGAAAAACTTGTTAAAAAGAAGATTGTAAAGCATGGTCAGACTATAACTTTAGGTAAGTTTAGGGTGGAATTTTTAAAGTTTAATCATAGTATTGCAGATGCGGCTGGTTTGGCAATTTTTTCACCAGCAGGTATTATTGTGCATACAGGTGACTTTAAGATTGATTATACACCGGTATTTGGTGACCCTACTGACCTTACAAGACTTGGTGAACTTGGTAAAAAGGGTGTATTGGCTTTAATGTCAGATAGTACAAATGCTATGAGACCGGGATTTACAAACTCGGAAAGAACAGTTGGTAGAACAATTGATCATGTGTTTGCAGAACATCAGAATTCGAGAATTATTATTGCAACATTTGCATCTAATGTAGACAGAGTTCAGCAAATTATTAATTCAGCTCAGAAGTATGGAAGAAAAGTTATTATTGAAGGTCGTAGTATGGTTAACATCATTAATACGGCGATAGAGCTTGAATACTTACAGGTTGCAGAAAATACAATTATTGATATTGAAGAAATGAAGAATTATACTGATAATCAGCTTGTACTTATTACAACAGGCAGTCAGGGCGAATCTATGGCTGCTTTGTCAAGAATGGCGGCATCTCTTCATAAAAAGGTTACTATTAAACCTGGTGATACAATTATATTTAGTTCATCTCCAATTCCTGGAAATGAGAAGGCTGTATCAAAGGTTATGAATGAGTTATCACAGCTTGGTGCTAATATTATTTTCCAGGATACTCATGTATCAGGTCATGCATGTCAGGAAGAATTGAAGCTTGTATATTCACTTGTGAAGCCTAAGTATGCATTACCGTTACATGGCGAGTTTAGACATAGAACAGCTAATGCAGAAATTGCTGAGATGATGGGTGTACCTAAAGAGAATATCTTTATTTTGTCTTCCGGCGATGTTCTTCAAATTGGTGAACAGGAAGCATATGTTGAAGAAGAACGAGTTCAGTGCGGAGGCATACTTGTTGATGGTCTTGGTGTTGGTGATGTTGGAAATATTGTATTAAGGGATAGACAAAACCTTGCTGAAAATGGTATTATTATTATCGTTATGACCTTTGAAAAGTATAGCAACCAGTTACTTTCGGGTCCTGATATTGTATCGAGAGGTTTTGTATATGTAAGAGAAGCGGAAAATCTCTTGGAAGAATCCAGAAAAGTAGTAACTGAAGCAGTACTTGAGTGTATTGACAAAAACATTACCGATTGGGGTAAGATTAAAATGATAGTAAAGGAAGCGTTGAGTGAATATTTGTGGAAAACAATTAAGAGACATCCAATGATTCTTCCTATCATTATGGAAGTTGAATAGAAAGGCCATGATAATATGACGGATAGTTTAGCTGCTAAAATAAAAGAATTGAAGCAAATGATACTTGATAGCGAAGAGTATAGAAATTTTGATCTTTATAGGAGAATTTTAAAGGATGTACCTGAACTATATGAAAAGGTAAATGAATTTAGAAGCAAAAATTTTATGCTACAGCTTTCGGGAGAGATTCAGGATAAGGCAAAGGCAGAAGAACTGGTTCAACAGTATCAGGAACTTTTTAATAACAGCCTTGTTACTCCATTTCTTAATGCTGAACTGGTGTTATGTAAAATGCTCCAAGATGTCAATGTAATGTTGATTGATGAAATTGACTTGGATGTTGATTTTTTAAAGTAAATCGAAAGGCATGGTTTAGTTATGAATTTAAAAAAAATATCTTCATGGATACTTGGTTTTTCAATAAAAATGGTAGTCCTGCTTGTGCTTGTATCTGTACTTTATATAGCATGTACAAAGGCTTATAACTTTGGTACAAAGATATTTGCTGAAGAAGGTGTGGCAAGGATTGGTGAGGGCGAAGATAGATTAGTTAATATCCCTGTAGGTTCCACAAGTAGAGAAGTTGGAGAAATTCTGTATGAGGAGGGCATTATAGAAGATGTTAATATATTTGTAATACAGATGCTTATATATGAGGGAGAAATAAATGCCGGTGTATATCAGTTTAATACTGAGAATTCGCCGGAAGATATTATAGAAAAGATTACAGAGGCTGTAACTATACAACAGGATGGTACAGGAGAGAAATCAGAATGATAGTTAATGAAAGAATAGTATCATATATTCATTCATTAGAAAAAAGTAATAGTATGGTTTTGGAAGAAATAGAAAAAGAAGCCATTGCTACATATGTGCCGATTATCCGTAAGGAAATGGAAAGCTTTTTAAGGGTTATGCTTACAATAAAGCAACCTAAAAGAATATTAGAGCTTGGAACTGCCATCGGATACTCGGCAATTCTTATGAGTGAATATATGCCAAAAGACTGTGTTATTGATACAATTGAAAATTATGATAAAAGAATTCCTATTGCAAAAGCTAATTTTGAAAGGGCAGGAGTTTTAGATAGAATAAACCTGTACGAAGGGGATGCTATGGAAATTATGCCAAAGCTTTCTTATAAGTATGATTTTGTATTTATGGATGCGGCTAAGGCGCAATATATATATTTCTTGCCATTGTTGAATAATTTAATGGAAGACGGTGGCATACTTATAACAGATAATGTTTTGCAGGATGGAGATATTATTGAATCCAGATTTGGAATAACGAGAAGAAATAGAACCATTCATTCAAGAATGAGGGAATATATGTATGAGATAAAGAACTCAGAAGATTTTGAAACAACTATTGTTCCTATTGGTGATGGAATTACCATGAGTGTAAAAAAGGAGAAAAAGTAATGTATAGTAAACCGGAGCTTTTAATACCAGCAAGCTGTCTTGAAGTGTTAAAGACAGCGGTAATATTTGGTGCTGATGCAGTATATATAGGAGGAGAAGCATTTGGTCTTAGAGCCAAGGCTAAAAATTTTTCGAAAGAAGATATGGCAGAAGGTATTGCTTTTGCACATGAACATGATGTAAAAGTTTTTGTTACAGCTAACATTCTTGCGCATAATAGAGATTTGGCAGGGGTTAAAGAGTATTTTGAAGAACTGAAGGAATTGAAACCGGATGCGGTTATTATAGCAGACCCGGCAGTTTTTACTATTGCAAAGGAAGTTATGCCTGAAATGGAGCTTCATATTAGTACACAGGCAAATAATACAAATTATGGAACATTTAATTTTTGGCAAAGTCTTGGTGCAAAAAGAGTGGTAACAGCCAGAGAATTATCGTTGGAAGAGATTAAAGAAATCAGAAATAATATTAGTGATGATTTAGAAATAGAAACATTTATCCATGGTGCCATGTGTATTTCTTATTCAGGAAGATGTCTTCTTAGCAGCTTTATGGCAGGCAGAGATGCTAATCAGGGTGCCTGTACACATCCATGCAGGTGGAAGTATGCAGTTATGGAAGAATCCAGACCGGGCGAAT
>CAZESO010000142.1:0-6253 GCA_964515325.1 uncultured Roseburia sp.
GATTGATGTGGTGTCAGATATGATAATATAAGAGCATTTGTCTGTGGATGTTCATACTGAATAAAGTTTAACAACTGTGCAGGATCTGTTTTTCTGACAAACTCAAATGGTCTAACCTGCAATGACGCCGTAAGTTTGCCAATAACATCCTGTGCTTTTTCCTGTCCAAGAGCTTTTTCCAAAAGGTCCTTTGCATATCCTATACCACCTTCTGCAATAAACTGTTGCGCCAAACATATCTGATAAAATTCAGTTGTAATCTCTTCTTTATCCCTCGGAGAAACACTTCTAGTATTTGCAATCTCAAGAGTCAACTGTTCAATCTCGTCTTCTTTTAAATGTTTAAATAATTTAGCAGACACCTCAGGTCCTAAAGCAATCAACAAAATTGCCGCTTTAGTAAGTCCTGGATATCCATCATTTCCTTTACCTGCCATAGTTAACCCATGCCTTTCCTTAGTCTTTCATTAACTCCAATCTTCATTCAGCCAATTTCTAAGCAACGATGCAGCTGCTTCAGGATTTTCTTCAATGAATTTCTCAATAGCTTTACCTGTTTCAGATTTTTCTTCAAAGTCAATTTCTTCAACAACCTGTTTCTCCTTAGTTGAAGCAAGTAATTCTTCAACTGATAATTCAGGTTCAACTTCACTAATTTCAACAGGTCTCAAGCTTCTCCATACAATAAACGCTAATAATACCAATGTAATAACCGCAATTATTATCGGCAAAATACGATTTACAAGTTCACTGCTACCAGTTGACGGTTCAAAAATCGGTACCCTATTCGCATATACCACAATATCTTCTACCGCTATTCCTGTAGCTCCCGCAATCAGTTCACTTATAATCGGTTCGACTTCAAGTTCAATAATCTTATCATTTTCCTTTTTGAACTCTTCCCATGTTATATCATCTAAAGTTCCGTCTTTCTTTAATTCATCTTCATTATATACAACATAATCAACCAATGTGACTGAAACACTAGACTGTTCCGGATAGTAATTACCAACCTGTCCTGTTCTTGATACAACCTTAGAACTTACCGCATATTCATTTTTGCTAATAGTAACACTGGATGTGGTAGAATCTCCGGTCTGTATCATATAATCAGTTTCATCATCATTAGAATCAGTACCAGGAATACCACCTGTACTACTTCCACCTTCTTGTTCGTAAAGATAATCACTATTCTTCACTTCATCGTCATTAAAATATGTAGTTTCAACCTGATCTTCTTTCGTAAAATCAATCTTAAGTTCAGGTGTTACAACAATAGATGAATACAACTGTGTATTTGCCAAAAGTCCTGTAACTTTATTAACAAAATCATCATACATATTCGCTTTCATCAAATCTTGTTCTTCCTGTGTCAAAAGACCATCAGAACTTTCATTCACCTTCTTGCCTCTAAACAAAAGATTACCTTTTGAATCAAGAATTGTAATTTTTTCTGTTGTTTCATTGCCAACTGCTGTTCTTATGTAATTTGCTAACGCCTCTGCAGTTGCATCATCAATTTCCTTTTTCAACTGCAAATTAACACTAACATATGTCTCTTCATCATCATCTATAACATAAGATGATTCTTCATGCTTAGATATCTGCACATAAGCTTTTTTAACATAATCAAACGACTCGATTGTAACTCTCATCTTATCTTCAAGATATTTCAAATAATAACGTTCTCTATCAGCCGATGTTGTACTAAACGAGCTTACCTGTTCAGCATACTCTTCCATTGTATAAGCAGTAGCTGTATATCCTTCCTGTGCAATAAGGTATGTAGCTTCTGTAAGATCCTTTTCTTCTACCAAAAAAGTAAGGTTATTATTAGTTGTTTCATACTTAATACCATTCTCTTCAAGAATATCATCCACATTCGAAGCCGAAGTTAAATCTTCACATGTAATAAGTTCTGAGTATGTAGGTTTAGTAAGCGCATATGCCAAAATACATACCGCAACAATCACTATAGCAAAGATACTTATTATCATCTTTTTCTGTTTTTCATCATATTTATTCCAGAAATCCGCAGCTTTCTTCTGCAGTTCTTTTGCTTTCTCGTTCATATTCTGCCCTTCTGTCAATAGTTAATTTTATATCTGTATGTTCATTATCTCTTTATACGCTTCCATAACCGCATTCTTAATCGCTACCGTATATTGTAACGACAAATACGCTTTCTGTTGAGCAACAGCAACATCATGTGTACTGTCCGCATTACCTAACGCAAAATCTATCTCTGCCTGTTCTGCCTGCTCAGACAATGCATTTGTCTGACTAACAAGTCCCATTGCCGACGATAAAATATTTGAAAAAGCTGTATCATTCTCTTCTGTTTCACTAACCATCAAACTATTGTTTTTACTAATATTTTCTATGGAGTTGCTATATAAATCAACCGCAACACCAGAAAGATTACTTATATCCATCTTACTCCTCCGTTATACTTTACTTACCGATTTCAAGACCCTTCAACGCTATACTCTTACTGGCATTAAATGCTGTAACATTAGCCTCATAAGCCCTCGAAGCATCTATCATATTGGTCATTTCTGTAACCACATTCACATTAGGATATTCGACATAACCATTTTCATCCGCATCAGGATGCGAAGGATCATAAACCATATTCATAGGTGTTTCCGTATCTTCAACAATTTGTGTAACCTTCACTCCGCCACTATATTTATTTGTCGCAATCCCCATAACCTCACTAAAAGGAGTATAATCCTTTGCCGAGAAAACAACTGTTTTTCGTCTGTAGGCACCTCCATCACTAGAGCTTGTCGAATTAACATTCGCAAGATTCTGTGAAATTATATCCGAACGTAATCTCTGTGCGGTCATACCTGTTGCACTAATATCAAATGAAGTAAATAATCCCATAACTTCCTCCTAACTCAAACCATTTTAACTCTTACTTAATGCTGCCTTTATCATATTAAACTCATAATTAATACTATCAATCAAAGCCTGATACTTAAGCTGATTAGATGCTAATTCAACATTTTCTGTATCCTGATCAACATTATTTCCATCAAGTCTATATGAAAGCTCCGAATAATCAGTATATATTGTTGAATTAAGATTACTGATATCAACATCATCAATCTTATCCCTTAACGATCGTGTACTTCCACTTGTTAACTCTTCTAACAAATAACTTTCAAACGATACATCTTGTCTTTTATATCCAGGTGTTGTAGCATTGGCAATATTGTTAGACAATACTTCATTCCTTGTCCACGCCGCATCTGCTGCTTTTTCCAAAACATTTACATAATTATACGCATTCGAAAATATCATAATTTTCTCCTTTCTACAAAGCACACTCATAATTGTTACTATTATAGTATGAAACGACAAAAATTTCAATGTTTTTAGTGCAATTTGTTGCAAAAAAACAAAAGATGTCAGCTCATCACTAACACCTTTTGCAAAATCATACTATTTATTTCTTACATAACCGCATTTTTCATCTGCACACACAATTTTGTTACCCTTTTCAACCATATATCCACCACAATCCGGACATTTCTCTTCAACCGGCTTCTGCCAAGACATAAACTCACATTTGCTATTGTCAAGACAACCAAAATACTTTCTACCCTTCTTTGTCTTCTTAATCACAATATCATCGCCACATAACGGACACATAACATTAATTTTTTCAAAGTAAGGTTTTGTATTTCTACACTCCGGAAATCCAGGGCAAGCAAGGAATTTTCCATGCGGTCCATACTTTATAACCATATTTCTGCCACAGACATCACATATAACATCTGTTTTTTCATCTTCTATTTCAACCTTTTCAAGCGCTTTTTCAGCATTCTTAACAGCTTCATCCAAATCAGGGTAGAAGTTTCTTATAACGGTTTTCCAATTAACATTACCTTCTTCAACCATATCAAGTAACGATTCCATATTAGCGGTAAAACTCAAATCTACAATAACTTCAAAAGCTGCCTTCATAATGTTATTGACAGCCTCACCAAGTTCTGTAACATATAAGTTTTTATTTTCTTTAGCTATATATCTTCTATTGATAATATTTGTTATGGTTGGAGCATAGGTACTAGGTCTTCCTATCCCTTGTTCTTCCATTGCTTTAACCATTGCTGCCTCCGTAAAATGAGCAGGTGGTTGTGTAAAATGCTGTTTTGGTTGAATATCTTCCAGAGAAATCTCGCTATCTTTGGTTATTTTATTCAAAAGCACACCTGTTTCAGCTTTTTCTTCATCTGCTTCCATGTATACGGACATAAAGCCATCAAATGCAACCTTAGAAGTAGATACATTAAAAATATAGCCCGCTGCTTCAATCTTCACAGAAGTAGTTTCATATTTAGCATTTTCCATTCTACTGGCCACAAATCTTTTCCAGATAAGTTGATATAGTCTAAACTGGTCTCTTGACAAATCTTCTTTGACAACAGTCGGTGTAAGGGTTACATTCGTAGGTCTTATAGCTTCATGAGCATCTTGAATCTTGGCAGCTTTCTTGGTTTTCTTTTCTCCCTCTGCTGTATATTCATCACCATAAGTCTCTTTTATATACTCTCTGGCACTAACATCTGCTTCCTCAGAAATTCTTGTAGAATCAGTACGCAAATATGTTATCAAACCAATTGTTCCTTGACCTTTTACTGCAACACCTTCATACAACTGTTGTGCAATTCGCATTGTCTTTTGTGTAGAAAAATTCAGTGCTTTAGAAGCTTCCTGCTGCAATGTACTTGTAGTGAATGGCAAAGGTGATTTTTTAACTCTTTCACCATTTTTTATATCTTTTACATTAAAGTCTGCCTTTTTAATTTTTTTAACTATATCATTTACGGCCTTTTCATCTTTTATGTCAATTTTACCATTTTTATCACCATAAAACTTAGCAGTAACAGGTTTTCTTTCACCTTTTATCTTTAACACTGTATCTATAGTCCAATATTCTTCTGATATAAAATCATTTATTTCCTGTTCTCTGTCACATATCATTTTAAGCGCTGCCGACTGTACTCTGCCCGCACTTAAACCTCTTTTTACTTTTCCCCACAAAAGCGGACTAATAGAATACCCCACCATTCTGTCCAACATTCTTCTTGCCTGTTGTGCATCAACAAGATCCAAATCAATATTTCTAGGATTTTTTATAGACTCCTTAACTGCATTCTTTGTAATCTCATTAAATGTAATTCTAACAGCCTTTTTCTCATCAAGGTTAAGGGCTGTTGACAAATGCCACGAAATAGCCTCACCTTCACGATCAGGGTCAGTTGCAAGGTAAACTTTTTCCGCTTTCTTCGCCAATTTTCTAAGTTCTGCAAGCTTATCACCCTTACCCCTGATTGTTATATACTTAGGTGCATAATCATTTTCAAAATCAATTCCCATTGTGCTCTTAGGAAAATCTCTTACATGTCCGTTAGATGCAACAACTTCATAATTTGCTCCAAGAAATTTTTTTATTGTTGGAACCTTCGATGGTGATTCCACTATTACAAGATATTTTGCCATTTTATCTCTCCCATTTCTATCATTGTAATTTTTTAATGTAATGGCCACTAAAAACCTCTTCTGCCATTCGATTTATTTTAAGTTTCATCAGTATTTCATATACTTTGCTGACTTTGTATCCTGTCATCTGAACAATTTCTTCCACTCCGACCGGATGCAAACATAGGCAACTATACACCACTTCAAATTCTTTTTCAAGTATAAAATTATTTTTTATTTCTATTTTATTCTCATCCACCTTTAAATATTGTTTTAAATCTTCCATACTAATATAAGGATACGCGCCCGTTTTTATAAGTCTGTTACATCCCAAACTTAATTCATCTGTAATCCTTCCCGGAACAGCGAAAACATCTTTCCCATATGCCAAAGCATAATCCACCGTTATAAAAGTACCACTTTTTTCTTTAGCCTCCACTACTACAACCACATCCGACAGCATACTAATAATCCTGTTTCTGTACGGAAATCTCCAAGCTAACGCTGCTGATTTTGGCGGATATTCTGATATTAAACCTCCCATTTTTTGGATTTGAGTGTAAATTTCTATATTTTCTTTAGGATAACAAACATCCACACCACATCCAAGTACAGCATATGTATAAGCACCACCTTTTATACAACCAATATGCGCATATTTATCTGTTCCTCTTGCCATACCACTTATAATACTTACATTACATTTAGCCAATTCAAACGCTATATGCTCACTAACCTCCCTTCCATAAGAGCTACA
>CAZESO010000143.1:0-6249 GCA_964515325.1 uncultured Roseburia sp.
GCCGAAGTGCTGTTATAAGAGTTGAGGAAACCGATAATGTTGTGTTGACGGCATTGAAGCAACAGATACAGTTGCTTGTGAAAGAAGCAGAGTTATCTAAAAATGCAAGGAATAAAACCATTCCCTACTCTGAGGGTGAGGAGATTGCAACTTTAATCAAGACCATAGCTACAATGAAAAAGACATGGATGCCACTCTATGAGCAGTACACGGATGGAAAGCTATCAAGAGAGGACTTCCTTGTGGAAAAGAAGAAATACGATGAAGAAACTGCAAGATTGGAGCAGAGGCTATATGAGCTTCAGAGCAGACAGGAATTACAGCAGGAGAGTAACCAACAGATAGAAAAGAATATCAGTCAGTTGAACTGCTATGTTGATCAGATGGAACTTACGGAAGAAATAAAGGAGAAGCTGATTGACAAAGTGAATGTATATTCCGATAATAGAATAGAAATCTGTTGGAATTTTGATAGCGGTTTCTTTGACTTGGAAACTATGCACAAGTGCGGTTGATATACGGACTTGTGCAGAAATTAAAAAAATTAAAATTTTTTTTAGTCCTTACTTGACAGAAGAACAGGCGGTTTCAAGATGGGAAACTGGAGTGTCTTATCCGGATGTTGCAATGATTCCGCAGATTGCTAAATATCTAAATATATCAGCGGATAAATTGCTTGGATGTGAAAATACTGAAATTATAGAAAGAAGCGAACCATTAAATCAAAGTCAGATAGATAGTATATTTGATTATGTGCCAGGGAAAAAAGTAAAGGGCAAGAAGGTTTTGGTTGTTGATGATGCTAAGTTTATGAGAATGATGTTAAAGGATATATTATCGGCTGATGGGCAAATAGTAATAGAAGCAGAAAATGGTGCTGAATGTCTGGAGATATTACAGAATGAACAGGTGGATATATGTATTCTTGATATTAATATGTCTGTTATGGATGGTATGGTATTTATAATAAATAATATTGCACAGAATTGTATTTTTTAAATTTTTTAAATTTTGGAAAAAATTTTACTTTACAAATTATAAAAAATCGTATACACTACCAAAAGAAAGTTTAAAAGAAATGTGACAAGGGCGTCAGAATAGCTTGTAAATGCAAGCTGTTTTGGTGCTTTTTTGTTTTGGGATTGTCACATATAAGAAAGGGATGAGAACAGAGAAAAGTTTTTGCCTGATTATTAAGGGGAATTGGTGCAAAAACATTGATATCTTTTGAAAAATCTGTATTGGATGAAGGGTATTATAAATGAACGTGAATATAGCAGATTTTTTATATTAAGATATTTACAGGATGGATAATTTTAGTGTAGAATGTAACAAAAAATTTGTAAAAAAATTTTAATTGAAAAGGAATGGAGCTTAAATTTATGACAAAAGAGGAAATTTTACAATTAGTGGAAGAAGAAGATGTGCAATTTATACGCCTTCAGTTTACAGATATGTTTGGTAATTTGAAGAATATTGCCATACCGGTCAGACAACTTGAAAAGGCGTTGGATAATAAATTTATATTCGATGCTTCGTCTATATTTGACAGCTGCAGAGAAGGTGAAGAGGAAATGTATTTATATCCTGATTTAGATACATTTGTAATATTACCTTGGAGACCGCAGCAGGGAAAAGTTGCCAGATTTTTATGCGATATATATGATGTGGATGGAAACGTTTGTAACATGAGTCCCAGAACTATATTGAAAAATGTTTTGGACGATGTTCATGATAAGGGGTATACATTTTATATTGATCCTGAATGTGAGTTTTTCTTATTTCACACAGATGAAAACGGTATGCCAACAACAATAACTCATGAGAAGGCAGGCTATATGTCGGTAGGACCTTCAGATATGGGAGAAAATGCAAGAAGAGAAATGGTTTTGGCGTTGGAGCGTATGGGGTTTGAGGTGGAAGCTTCTCACCATGAAAATGCTCCTGCACAGCATGAGATTGATTTCAAGGAAGGTCAAGCATTACAGATTGCAGACTCTATTGTGACACTTAAAAATGCTGTACGCTCTGTTGCTAAGAGATTTGGACTTCATGCAACATTTATGCCAAAGCCAAAGAATGGTGTTGATGGTAGTGGTATGCATCTTAATTTCTCTGTTTATAAGAATGATAGAAATATTTTTAATTTCGAAAAGGATAGTAAGAAACTAAAGGATGAGGCAAGATGGTTCGTTGGGGGGATATTGAAATATGCAGAGGAGATGTGTGTATTTACTAATCCATTAACAAATTCATATAAGAGGCTTGTTAGAGGATTTGAAGCCCCTACAGATGTTGTTTGGACAATGAAAAATAAGAATTCTGCAATTAAAATTTGGAACAGACCATTAGAGGATAATAAGATGGAGGTTAGATTCCCAGATCCTTCAGCTAATCCTTATTTAGCCATAGCTCTATGTATTGCAGCAGGAATTGAAGGTATTGAAAATAAAATTGAGCCGGGAGAACCTGTTGGCGATAAATATGATTACGAAGAAGTAAAGCAGTTGCCGGTTGCGTTGTTTGAAGCTGTAAGAGTTGCCAAAGGTAGTGAGTTTGTAAAGAGAGTATTAGGCAAAGACTTTGCTGAATTATATATTCAAACTAAGAAGGAAGAAAGCATTGAATATATGCAGCAGGTATCAGATTGGGAAGTTAAAAACTATTTAAACAGGGTATAGGAGTTATGGGCGGTATTATTGTTGCATTGCCCAAAACTGAAGATGCGAAAAATATCTGTGATATTTTAAGGCGTCGTGGACTTGAAGTGTCTGCGGTGTGTACCAGCGGCGCAAGCATACTTTCATCTGTTAATAGATTTGAACATGGTGTTGTGATTTGTACTAAGCGATTTTCGGATATGTATTTTACTGAAATAAATGAATATCTGCCAAAACATTTTGAGATGCTTTTACTTGCATCACAAAATATAATTGCTACTTGTCCGCCAGAAATTATGACATTGGCGTTACCATTTAAGCCATCAGATTTAAGTGTAACCGTTGAAATGATGTTAAGCAATCAAAGGCGGCAAATAAAGAGAATTAAATCACAGCCAAAGAAGAGAAGTGAAACCGACCAGAATTATATCAATAATGCGAAAATGATTTTGATGGATAAAAAAAATATGACTGAACAGGAAGCATTCAGATATATTCAGAAAAATAGCATGGATTCAGGGACGGACATGGTTGAAATGGCTCAAATGATTATTTCTATAAGATACGAGGAAATATAGCCGGTAAGTTTACAGGGCAAAAGGAAAAATTAATAATAATGCCTGTTCTGGGGTGACCTGGAATGGGCGTTTTTTGGTACCTCGGTAACTGTCTAATATTTTATTTATATTAGATAGTTAGTAAGATACTTTTTTTGTTATGGTGGGCAATATGTTGAATTTTATAGAAATTTTAATATTATGTAAACTATATTAAGTTACATAATCCAGTTTTTGTAAAGTTATATAGTCCAGTGTTTGTAAAAAATGTATTGATATATTGTTCAATAATATGTGAAGGTGTGTTATAATTATTGAATTGATGCTAGTGTATGAAGTATGATGGGAGAAAATAATGAAAAAACTACACTGGAATTTATTTGTCCAAAAGAAGCATTGAAGGTAAATCGTTTTAATGATCATGGGGATGAAGTAGATAGTGTGTGGATTAAAAGAGAAACAAGAGTATTAGAATTAGTAATTGCTGAAAAAGAGAGAAGTATTTAAAATGTGCGATTTAAAAACCCTTGAGACAAAAGACTTAATATTAAAAAAGCCACAATATGATGATTGGAAGGATATGTACATAAATTTGTGGAGTCAGGATGAAAGTGCCAAATATATGATGTGGCGTCCTATACATTCTGAAGAGGAAGCTATGGAGCGAATGAGAAAGAATATAAGATTTATAGAAGATGGCGAGTTAAAATGGTTTGTGTATGAGAAGAAAAGTGGACAAGCCATTGGATTTGCAGGAATGGAAAAGGTTTATGAGGGTACATATAAGGAAAATGGCATAGCTATAGGACCTGCATTTACTAAAAAAGGATATGGCAAACAGATAATTGGTGCGTTGGTTAATGAGGCATTTAATCATCTTGGAGCATGTATTTTTATTGCATCTTGTAGAAGACAGAATCTTGCATCAAAGGGTATGCTTGTATCATATGGCTTTGAATATAAAAGTTCACAGGATAAGATGGATTTAAGAACAGGGGAACCGTATGTACTTGATTATTATGAATATCTCAGCAAATAAAAGTAGTTGAATAGAAAGTGGAAGGGGGAATGGTTATGACAAACGAAGAAATACTAAATATCGCAATGAAGCAATCAGCCATAGATTTAAATTGTGATGTGGATGATTTTTTACATAATGAAAATAGAGTTGTTATATCAAAAGCTAATCCAAATGCAAGAAGGTATTTAAAATTACCATTTGTGTGTAATTTGGTTTCTTATGGCAACAATATTGTGGCGTCGACACAAGATGAGTATAAGAATTTAGTCGCAGAATATATTCGCAAATATCCTGCGGAGCATTGCTTTGAAACGCCTAATATGCATGTTCTTAATGATGAGTTTCAAAAATATAATATGCGAGTTTGCTTTATGGCGGAATATTTTTTACCGGATTTATCAGTATTAAAAGAGTTGGAATGTGATTATGAGATTCAAGTTTTAGAGCAGGAAGATTTTGTGGATTTGTATGTTTCAGAATGGAGTAATGCACTGTGTGAAAAGAGAAAGCATTTAGATGTTTTAGGTGTAGGTGCTTATGATAATGGTAAATTAATTGGATTGGCAGGATGCTCGGCGGATTGTGACACTATGTGGCAAATAGGAGTAGATGTGTTGCCGGAGTATCGTAGATGTGGTGTTGCATCTGCAATTACAAGCAGATTAGCCCTTGAAATATTAAAGAGAGATAAAGTTCCATTTTACTGTTGTGCATGGTCAAATATTAAGTCAGCTAGAAATGCTATAAAATCCGGATTTAGACCTGCATGGGTCGAGCTGACGATTAAGACAAGAGATGAAGTTGATGGAATGAATGAGTAAAGGAGAATGAATAATGAATTGTATTAAGTGGAGATGGGTAGCATGGATAATTCGAATTATAGGTGTAGTATTGTTTTTCATTGGAGCAAAAAATGCGGAAACAGCGCTTATTTTATTGGCTTTCATTGGAGTGATAATGGTTTTAATTAGTGCTAGGATTAGCATTAATAAATGGAAATGTCCACATTGTGAGCTTCCTTTGAAAGAAAATATGTCTATATTTACAGAATATTGTCCATATTGTGGGGAATCGTTGGATGAATAAATAATGTGTTTAAAGTAAGATTTGAATCAGTTGGTGTTCTATTTTCTTCATAGTAAAATTTTGTTGAATATGAATCGCTGGTTTTTACGAAGAGTGCAAATTATAATGTATGTATACAACAGCTGGTGTAAAATATTAAGAAAGCAGGTGTGCATATGAATATTGGGAAAAATATACAAGAATTAAGAAAAAGGAATGGAATAACTCAAGAAACATTGGCATATGAGATGGGTGTTTCTGTAGCAGCAGTATCTAAATGGGAGAATGAAAAGGCAACACCGGATATTTGGATGCTATGTCAGTTGGCAGATTTTTTTGATGTAACTACAGATGAATTGTTGGGAAGGACGAAAAAGCAGGATTTTATTGTATGCGATGATGCGTCAGTTATACAAAAGTGTATGAAAGACCTTCTGAAAAAAGAAGGTTTTCAAGATACAAAAGCGGCAAAGACAGGACAAGAGCTATTTGAATTGTTGGAGAAAAAAGTACCATATGGTATATTTCTTGACATTGGTTTGCCTGATATGAATGGCTTGGAAATTTTGAAAAAGGTCAAGCAACAATATAGTGAAGTCAAAGTTATTATGCTTACAGCTGATTGCTCAGATGAGTCTAAAAATAAAGCAATAGAATATGGTGCTGATGCGTATATTACTAAGCCATTTACACCAAGCCATGTGCAGGTGGCATTGGAAAGTGTGATGGAGGTCAATATATTCTAATAGTGAAAATGATTAAGTTAAATAAAAAATTATTAATAAAATCATTGTAAAATCCATTATATATGTATATAATAAAAGTGAGAATAGAAATTTCTCCTTCATCTAGGATGAGTCCTGTGACGGTTCTGACAGGACGGTAAAATAAAAACTGACCGAGCGATGAGTCCTGTGACGGTTCTGACAGGACGGTAAAATAAAAA
>CAZESO010000144.1:0-6236 GCA_964515325.1 uncultured Roseburia sp.
AGGAGAAATTGGATGGTAAAGAAATCATATTTTAAGAAAAAATTAATGTCTGTACTCCTTTGTTCTACAATGCTTTTTAGCTTGGTAGGTTGCTCTGGTGACAGCGAAAAAGAAGCTGACAAGGAGACAACAGCATCAACAGAAGCACCAAGTAAGACAGAGAAAGAAACAGAGGCAGAAACAGAAGGAACATTGAAAGTTGATGGAGTGTTAAATCTTGCACTCAATGTTATGTATAACGATGCAGATGGCGCATACTATGGTAATGAAACAGGTCCTGTAATTGAAGTTACAGAAGATGGTCAGTATACACTTACATTCGACTGTGCTACAAATCTTTCGGGAGCAGCTACAGGAGCAGGTATCAGAGGATTAAATAATCTTACAGCAATCTACATTAAGGACTATGCTGTAACAGCAGGTGAGCTTGGTGCATCAAACATTACATCATGCGATATTAAATATGATAAGATTGTAGTTGACGGTGTAGAACTTACAATTACAAACTCAGAAGCAAAATCAGGAATTAAATCTTCAGGAATTTTTGATACAAACGACCCATTGAATGCATGGGATGGCAGTGCAGTTTCAGAAACAATAGTTGATACTGAAAATCATGTACTTAACATTGACGGAATTGAAAATCCACAGAAGATAGAAGTTACATTTACACTTAGCAATTTAGTATTTGCGGAGTAATATAGAGAGGCTAGTATGTTGTGATACTGGCCTCTTTTTTGTGGCAAAAGCCCGACAAGTGAAAGAAGTGCTTGCACATCATTTCATTTGTCGGGCGTAAGAACAGCGAGATGCTATGCATCGAGCGGTTCGCTTGCATAATCGAGTAGGAGTCAGCCTACTTGATTGGCAAAAGCCCGATATGGAGGAGTAACTAAGGTAGAGTTGTTCAAAAAGAGTTTGCAAAGCAAACTTGTAAGTGCCGGCCACGGCACTTTTTTCCCTATATGAAATCATTTCTCTGCTAGGGAAAAAAACAAGCAAAAATGCTGAAAAATGAGGGGCTATTTTCTCTGGAGTCGCATTTGTTTGCCGCCAGATACTCAATTTTGGAAATTCTTGTATCTTTGGGCAATAAAAAATTGTATGGAGAAAATATAAGATGATTTCAGGAAAAACATGCCTTGAATTTCCCTGATGGTTTATGAAAGTTGTATAGAGAAAATGGTGTCCAGACACCCTGATTTATAACATGAGTAACGACATAGCCCAACAATAATGAAAAATACAAAAGGCTTTAATGTTATCCATTAAAGCCTTTCTTTAACATTCTGCATAAATCTATTCCGCTGTTCCGCGGTGTGTTTTTCTAAATTCTGCAGGGCTCTGTCCTACATACTTCTTAAACTTAATATGGAAGTAGTCTACGCTTCTGTACCCTACCTTCTCGGCGATGGCATAAACCTTTAAATTGTCACTAAGAAGTAATTCTTTGGATTTCTCAATTCGTATGTGATCTACATATGAGTTAAAGTTTTCGCCAACCTTTTTGCTAAATATCTTGCCCAAATAAGAACTGTTGTAGCCGAAAAGTGGTGCGATATTTTCAAGAGTAATATTCTTGGTGTAATTGTGTTTTATGTAATGAAGGATATCATCCAATACACTGTCTCTTGTTGAACTGCCGATAAGACTCATAATAATCTCAAACTGTTCAGTGAAGAAAAGTATAATCTCATACAAGAAGAATTTCTCTTCGATTGAACGGATGATATCGCTGTTGCTGGCAAATGGAATATTATTATTTGGATATAAATGTTTCATTTGCTCTTTGATTTGTAAATATAAATCAGTTAGGAACAGCTTGATAGCTTCAATTGAATCGGCAGCATTATATAAACGGCTCTGCAATGAGGTTAATGTTTCTGCTACCATATTTCTGTTAAATGCCTGAATATAATTCAAAAGCAAATCGGTATATTCCTTCAATAAATCCTCACAGATAATGCAAGTATTATTGGCAAAGGATGGCAAATCCATATAACCGATTGTATGCTGCTCCTGGTCGCAGAAGAAACGTCTGTGCATAAGGCTGTGTGCTTCCTTATATGATGTAGGTATTTCCTCTAGCGATGAAACACATGAACCATATGTAATGAATAATGAATCCAAAGGTGAATTCTTCTGAGGACGTTTTTCGCGTTCATATCTTTCAAGGAAATCATTAAATTTATTAATGGCGAACTGACCTTTCAATAAAAGTACTTCACTATTTTCCAAGGTTATTGAATCGAATGAATTGTTGTCATTGTTTGTTACTCTCAATAAATCAGCAAAATCGTATGCTACATCATTGGCATTTAAGCCATACTTCTCGTAAAGAACAACCTGATAAGTATCTACATTGAAATTTAATTCATTCAAGTCTATATTTTTTAAATCAGAATTTCCAAGTAAAATATCTTTTACAATGCTACTGTGAGCCTTGCTACGATAATGTTCAGATGTGTTCTTTGCAACAAGCTCTGAATCAAGATTTTCTTTTAATGTGCGAAGAAGCTCTGTAAGCTCGTCTTCATCAATAGGCTTTGTCAAATAATTCTGTACACCAAGGCGAATAGCCTGCTGGGCGTAACTAAAGTCAGTAAAACTGCTTATTATAATAAATTTGCCTGAAAAATTCTGTTCATTTAATTTCTCAATAACTTCAAGTCCTGTCATACCAGGCATTCTGATATCCATTAAAACTACGTCAGGATTGATTTTTAAAATCTGTTCGTAGGCCTGATCCCCACTTGCGGCCTCGCCGGCTATTGTATAACCTAATGCTTCATAATCGCATAGGCATTGTATTCCCTGACGAATGATATCTTCATCATCTGCAACTAAAATTTTATACATTATTTCATACCTCTCTAAACGAATACAAATACTAAACAATTATAGGTGTTTTTATGCTTTTTGTCAAATTTATCAAGTGTTTTTTATACAATTTAAATGGTATTTTGTTTAAGGATTTTACGATAAAATGTTTTTAACATAGAATGAATAACTATGGAGAAAAATGGATGATTAAATGACGGAGGTTTGGTCGAATTATGAAATTTGGTAATGGTCAATGGTTGCAGAAGGAAGGCTATGAATGCTTTTCGCCTGCAGAAGTATACTTTTCAAAGATAGAAGATGAAGTTGTAACTATTTGTGCGCCAACAAATAAGATTGTTACAAGAGGGGATACATTGGGTGGTGTTAACCTTACAATTAAGGTTTCAGCACCATTTCCAGAGGTGTTAAGAGTTCAGACTTATCATCATATGGGACTTAAAGAGCGTGCGCCTAAGTTTGATTTGGCAGAAATGAAAACAGGAATTCTTAAAGCGGAAGAATTAGATGATAAATTAGTAATTTCAAGCGGAAGCTTACGTATGGAAATAAATAAGGCTGATGCAAAATTTGAATTCTTTAGAGGAGATGAAAAGCTTACAGGTAGTGGAGCTAAGGACCTTGCATATATGAAGACAAATTGGAAGGGCTTCGCTTATGATAAGGGACCTGAGGATGCTTATATGAGAGAAATGCTCTCACTTTCTGTTGGTGAGCTTGTATATGGTCTTGGCGAACGTTTCTCACCATTTGTAAAGAATGGACAGAGCATTGATATTTGGAATGAAGATGGTGGTACATCTACAGAACAGTCATACAAGAATATACCATTTTATCTTACAAATAAAGGATATGGTGTGTTTGTAAATCATCCTGAAAAGGTTTCATTTGAAGTTGGAACGGAAGTGGTTACAAAGGTTGAGTTTTCTGTTCCGGGAGAAAATTTGGATTACTTCATCATCAATGGTCCTACAATGAAGGAAGTATTGATGAGATATACAGATATTACAGGTAAGCCATCATTGCCGGCTCCTTGGACATTTGGTTTGTGGCTTTCAACATCATTTACAACAAATTATGATGAAGAGACAGTTAACAGCTTTGTGGATGGTATGTTAGAGAGAGGAATTCCGCTCAAGACATTCCATTTTGACTGCTTCTGGATGAAGGACTTTAGCTGGTGTGATTTTACATGGGATTCAAGAGTGTTCCCAGACCCTGTAGGTATGTTAAAGCGCTTGAAAGACAAGGGATTAAAGATTTGTGTATGGATTAATTCTTATGTTGGACAGGAATCGTCGATGTTTGAAGAGGGCGTTAAGGGCGGATATTTCCTTAAACGACCAAATGGTGATGTATGGCAGTGGGATATGTGGCAGCCGGGTCTTGCAATTGTTGACTTTACAAACCCTGAGGCATGCAAATGGTATAGTGAAAAGCTTGAAGCGCTTATGGATATGGGTGTTGATTGCTTTAAGACAGACTTTGGTGAGAGAATTCCAACAGATTGTGTATACTATGATGGTTCAGACCCAGAGAAGATGCATAACTATTATACATATCTTTACAATAAGGTTGTATATGATGTAATTAAGAAGAAAAAAGGCGAGAAGGAAGCAGTTCTTTTTGCTCGTTCGGCTACAGTTGGCGGACAGAAATTCCCGGTACATTGGGGCGGAGACTGCTGGTCAGATTATGAATCAATGGAAGAAAGCTTGCGAGGAGGTCTTTCTCTTACAAGCTCAGGCTTTGGGTATTGGAGCCATGATATTGGAGGATTTGAAAGTACATCAACACCTGATGTTTATAAGAGATGGTGCGCATTTGGCTTATTATCAACACATTCAAGATTACATGGTTCAACATCTTACCGTGTGCCTTGGGCATATGATGAAGAATC
The DNA here is from genome assembly GCA_964515325.1 of uncultured Roseburia sp. Taxonomy (GTDB): domain Bacteria; phylum Bacillota; class Clostridia; order Lachnospirales; family Lachnospiraceae; genus SVEL01. The sequence continues at coordinate 4,742 of CAZESO010000144.1, forward strand.
CGTTGATGTAGTACGTTATTTCACAAAGCTGAAAGCAGAAATGATGCCATATTTATACAGAAATGCTATTGAGACATCTAAGACAGGTGTTCCAATGATGCGCAGTATGGTTCTTGAATTTACAGAAGATAAGAACTGTCAGTATCTTGCTACTCAGTATATGCTTGGAGATTCGTTATTGGTTGCTCCTATTTTCAACGATAAGAGCATTGCAGAATATTATCTTCCTGAAGGAACTTGGACATCACTTCTTACAGGTGAAGTTAAAGAAGGTGGCAAGTGGTATAAGGAAGAGTATGGCTACTTAAGCATTCCTCTCTATGTAAAAGAAGGAAGCATTGTTGCAATGGGCGCTGTAAATAATGACCCTGTATATAATTACGGCCAGGATGTTACTCTTAGAATTTATGCATTAAAGGATGGCAAGAGTGCAAAGACTGTAGTATATAATACGGAAAATGAAGAAGATGTTATAATTAATGCATCAAATGATGGTGGTACATACAAGATTAATGTGGAAAGTGCTAAGTCATACAAGGTTGTTCTTGTGAATGCTGGAAAGCCAATGGAAGTAACTGGTGCAGAATATGAAATGGACGGAGAAAATGTAGTACTTATTTCTAAGTTCGATGGTCAGAATGCTAAAGAGATTATAGTTAAGTATTAAAATATTATGTTAGGAGATGAAAAGATGCTATTTATTGGTATTGATCTTGGAACATCAGCAGTAAAATTACTTCTGATGAATGAAGCAGGAGAAGTGAAAAATATTGTATCAAGAGAATATCCTTTATATTTCCCACATCCGGGCTGGTCTGAACAGAAGCCTGAGGATTGGTACAAGGAAACTATGGAGGGCTTAAAGGAGCTTCTCGAAGGCTTTGATAAATCGGATGTTGCCGGAATCAGTTTTGGTGGACAAATGCATGGTTTGGTTATCCTTGATGAGAATGATGAGGTTATTCGTCCTGCGATTTTGTGGAATGATGGAAGAACTACAAAAGAATGTGATTATCTCAATAATGAGATTGGAAAAGAAACTCTTTCAATGTATACAGCTAATATTTCGTTTACAGGATTTACAGCTCCAAAGATTTTGTGGGTGAAAAATCAGGAACCGGAAAATTTTGCTCGTATAAAGAAGATTATGCTTCCAAAGGATTATATAGCATATAAATTGACAGGTGTTCATTGTACAGATGTTTCCGACGCATCAGGCATGTTACTTCTTGATGTTGAAAGCCGTAAATGGTCTAAGGATATGTGTGACATTTGCCATATTACAGAAGATATGTTACCACAGCTTTTTGAAAGCTATGAATGTGTTGGGACTGTATTACCAAATGTTGCTGCTGAGCTTGGCATCGGTAATGATGTAAAGGTGGCAGCAGGTGCCGGAGATAATGCGGCAGCAGCTGTAGCTACAGGCACGGTTGGCAATGGTAATTGTAATATTTCATTGGGTACAAGTGGCACAATATTTATTTCATCAGAT
>CAZESO010000145.1:0-6231 GCA_964515325.1 uncultured Roseburia sp.
AAATGAAAGAGAAATGATTTCAGATAAAATATCTGAATTTGAAGCTGTATTAAATGCCGGAAAGATAACACCTATTAAAAGGGTTAGAAAAGAACTGATACAGCTTTTGGATATGTATGATATGGATGTACTTATTTGAGAATAATAAGATTTTCTATATAAAATATTAGGAGGCAATTATGAATATTTGGAAAATACTGGATATAGAAAAAACAAATGATAAGAAAGTCATCAAAAAAGCATATCATGCTAAACTAAAAGTTACACATCCGGAAGATAATCAGCAGGAATTTATCAGATTAAGGGAAGCTTATGAAAAGGCTCTTGAATGGGTGGAGAATAACAGTTTTGATGATGAGTTGGAGTTTGAAAATGATGATATTGAGTTTGCATACGAAAATGACTATGAACAAGAATATGAATATGTAAAATCTGAACAGAAAAAAATTAGTTATGAGGAAATATCGTTAAAGGAAAGAAAGAGAAGGAAAATTAGCCTTGAAGTGGCTGTATGGTGGGGACGAGTACGAAATGTATGGGTGGATTTAAATAAGCGTTATGAACAAAATCAGTGGAAGAAGCTTTTATATGAGGATATTCCATTTCAAGTTGTATATTATGAAAAGTGTCGTGAAAAGATAGAAGAGTTTCTTATAAAGGGTAAAGAGTATTTTCTTCCGGAAGAAGTATGGCGAGTGATAGATGGTTTCTTTGAATTTTCATTATCTGATGCCGAAGTTACAGCAAGTAATGATCGTAAGAAAAATAAAAGAATTAAGTTAAATGAATTTATTGATTTTAAAAGCTTACATATGCTGGAAGATATGTCAGACATAGATGGATATTTTTCAGAATATAAGAAGCTTTGCGAAAGAATAATTTCAGACTTAAATCATCAAGAAGAAAGTGATTTACAATCAGTATACAAAAAACTGCAACGAAAGCATATACAGTATCTTCCTGCAATATGCCTATATGAGGCAACCTGTTTTGATAAGTATACGGATGAAGAGTTTAATGATTTCTTATGTGGTTTGCAAGAGGAATTTGGTGAAAATATCAATATAAATCTTCTTGAAGCTGAATATTTGGCAAGTAAGGGCAAATATGAGCAGGCCCAGGAAATATTAAAAGGGATATATAAAAATGTGCCTACAAAGGATTTTATGCTTATATTGCGTATGGCAATTTGTTGCGAGAATGCATTTATGTTTTATGAAGCATATATGCTTATTAAGGAACTTACATGGTTGAATCCACAACCATTCATGCAGGAATTTGCAGACAGATTATGTGAAAAAATAGAAAATTCTTGTAATGAAAAGCGTGTATTGACAGATTTAGACAGGATAAGTCTTTGTAGAATGTATTTGCGTTCCAATAGGGAAGAAGAAGCTTCATTGATGCTTGGAAATGTGAAGAATATAAAGGAAAACATTTGGGAATATAATATGGCAAAATGCTTGTGTATATTCAATGAGGATGATATTAGTCTGGCAGCGGAAGGCTTTGCCATATTGGAAGCTTATCCTAAGGAAAATATAAGCGAAATTGACAAGTTAGAGTGGGAAGAGCTTAAAGCAAGATATTTATTCGAACAGAAAAAATATTCAAAATGTGTGGAGAAATGTTGTGAATTGTTAGATGAGTATCCAATGTCTTATCCAATTTTGTTATTGCGAGCTTATGCTGATTGGTGTAAGTATAGGAAAAAGAAGAAATATTCTGATTTACCAAATTTGATAAAAATGTTTCCGAATAGAGTTGAAGCCCTTACCTTACTTGCAACGATACAATATGCTGATTATGATTACAAGGATGTTTGTGATGTATTGGAGCCTGTTAAGGATAAATGTTATATGCAGTACAGGTTTGGTAAGGTAATGTGCCTGACCAATCAGGACTTTGACTTATGTATAGACCAGTGGATGGATATTTTTGGTGAATTGAAGGAAAAGGAGTTTTACATTCCAGCTGTCAGTAAGTATGGTTTAATTGATTTGAGAACTTTATATGTAGAAGCTAGTGATATTGTATATGCAATTCGCCCGTTGGATAGGGAAAGTAGATACATAAGATTGTTAGTAGGTATGAAGGATTCGCAGTATAATAATCCACAAAAATATGTGAAAACAGGCGGTCTGTTTTATTCGGCAGGATATAAAGAATTGGCTTTAGAGAGCTATTTGGAAGAACTGAAGAATGCCACAGGTGAAGAGGAAAGCGATATTAGAATCATGTTAGTGGATTTATATGGTGAAAAGGATATGATTAAAGAAATGGAAGAGCAGATTAGTCTTGTTGATGAAAGCAAGCTGTCACCATATACCAGAAGCGTGTTTTATGAGAAGATAGCAGGCGGTTATAAGAAATGTTCTAATCCTGATTATGAAAAGGCAGAAAAATATTATATTAAGAAAAAGGACATATATCCTACACTACAAAATTATAATACACTTTCGTGCTTTTATGAGGAGTGGTTTGAAGAGACAGGTGATGAGCAAAAACTGGAAAAAGGTGTGGAAATTGCAAAAGAAGGACTGGCAAACTGTGGAATTACAGGCGATTTCTTGAGCTTTAATGGTAGTATATATCTGACATTAACAAGTATGTATATTAGACTTGGCAAAAATGATGAAGCTTTACAGGCTATGGAGGATTTAAAGAAATATACTAAAAATAACAGTATTAAAAAGCAATACCATGAGCGTTTGGCACGAGTATATAAAGAAATGGGAAATATGGAAAAAGCATATGAATATTATCTTGTCGCACAGCAGGAAGGTTATAATCCTGAACTGATGAGATTAATAATCCTTGGAATGCAATTAACACTTGAAAAATATGAAGAAGCGTATGAAGGCTTCTATCAGTGGGCAAATGAATACGAAAAGCCGGAGCCTGCGCGTCTTATGTGTGCAGTTCATGCTAAGTACAATGCAGATGGCAAGTTTGATATGGAACTTGTAAGAAACGCAACGGATATTATAGAAGAACAGGCAATGAACCCTAATGGAGAAGAGGGTGATGACCTTGGTGGGGAATATAGTATATTGGTGGATTTATATAATATTCTTGGTGATAAGGATAAGGTCAAATTCTACAAGGAGAAAATGGACGAATTTGTATGGAATGATCCGAGTGGTAAAATTGTAGATATGATTTTGCCAGATTTATGGGATTGCTGGTACAAGAAGGAGTATAAGAAAGCACTAAAAATAATAGAGGATAATCCAAAATGCCATGATATAGGACATGTTGAGATTGAATCGATGTATTATCATTTGAAGAAGAAATATGTTGTATAAGAATGAGGTAAGAAAAGCAGGACGATTCTGTAATTATAGAATCATCCTGCTCAATTGTTAATTATAATTTGCTTTTTAGCTATCAAAATCGATAACTGTTTTGTTTCCATTATCTGTTATAGTTAATGTAGATAAATTAAATTCATCTTCCATTATTGTTACAACATATTCGAATATTGCATCGTCAAAGAATTTAGATATAAGAATGTAGCTTCCGTCTTCTTTATCTTCAATCTGTTCACAGATATCATCATAAATGTCTTTACCGCTAACTTCTCTTGTATAACCGGCTTCTTTGATTTTGCGTTCTATAGCTACATATAATTCTTCCACCTATATAAGACCTTCCTTCTCTAAATATTTGAGGAATGCTTCGCAACCCTCGTACACTTCATCATAAGTATTGTTAAATTTCCCCGTATACCATGGATCGTCAATGTCTCTTGGCTTGTCAGTGAAATCAAGAAGTTTGTATACTTTACCTAATGGATCGTCACCAACTATTCTCAAGATATTTTTAATATTGACACCTTCCATACCGATTATATAGTCATAAGAGTTGTAATCATATTTTCTAAGCTGTACTGCAAATTTACCCTCGCTGGAAATCCCCACGCTTCTCAATTTATTTCTTGTTCCGGGATGAACCGGATTACCTATCTCCTCAGTACTTGTAGCAGCAGAACCGATAAAAAACTTATCTGAGATGCCTCTTTTTGCTACCATGTCTTTTAGTACAAATTCGGCCATTGGCGATCTACATATATTGCCGTGGCATACAAAAAGTACCTTAATCATTCAACTCACTCCTTCTAGTAATTATATAATCTTTTACTGCTTTAATTTTGGAAAGCATAGCTATTATATCACATTGTTTGATAAATTTCCATTCTTTTCTTAAATTAAATTGTTTTATTTTTAGGACAATATTATAAAAAAGAGGCAATTCACAAAAAAAGTGATTGCCTCTAAATGTTTTATACAAGTACTTATGCCTTAAATACAGGTCTTCCATCTGCGTCAAATTCAACCTTCATAACCATTGCATGACGGTTTGGATCGTATAATGGGTCTTCTGTAATAATCTTTTCATATGGTCTTGCATGATAAATGCAAAGTGGAGTAACTCCATCTTCGGCAACAGTAAAGCTGTTGTGACCCGGACCAAAGATTTCTTTTTCAGGCTGTGTTTCGAATACCGGATATCTTGATTTGGTCCATGAATTTCTATCAAGTAAGTCTGCATTTTCATCAGCTTCCATCATACCCATACAGTAGCATGCACCAGTCGCACTAGCTGAGAATGTAAGGAAAATCTTGCCGTTATTCTTGATAACAGCTGGTCCTTCGTTTACCCAGAAACCAATTCTTTCCCAATCATAGTCAGGTGTTGTAAGCATAAACTGTGGTGTTTTAAGCTTTGTTGGAGATTCCATCTCTGCGAGATAGAGATTTGAAGCTGCAAACTGTCCGCCTGTTTTTTCTGCCCAACACATATATCTCTTGCCGTTAGCCTCAAATACTGTAGCATCAAGAGAAAAGTCAATGAATGTCTTTGGATCATCATCAGCAGGCTGCATCATACCACATTCTTCCCATGCATCATGGAGTGGGTCCTGACCTGTACATTTAAGTACATAAGGACGAAGTCTCCAAATATCATCAACCTTGCTACCTGCAAAGTAAATATACCAACAACCATCTAAGTAGTGAAGCTCAGGAGCCCAAATGTGTTGGCTCATTTCACCTGTTTCATGTTTTTCCCAAACTCTAAATGTTTCAGCATCAGCAAGCTCGTTGAGAGTCTTTGCTCTTCTTAACTCGATGCAATCATATTCAGGAACAGATGCTGTAAAGTAGTAGTAACCATCTGTATGACGGTATACATATGGATCCGCTCTCTGTAAAACCAGGGGTTTGTTGTATTCTGTATTCATATATATTACCTTCCTTTTCTATATAATAAACTATTGATAGTGTATCAGTTAAACAACATAATTACAAGTAAAATCTGTGCTATTAATATAAGTGGCATAAACACCACAAAGTACCAATGCTTGGTTTTGTGTCTGCAAACTTGCATACCTGCATTTGAACCGATTGAACCACCCAGAATAGCTATCAAAAACAGAGTTTTTTCAGGAATTCGCCACATATGTTTGGTTGCAAAAAATTTATCCAGTGCCATTGATAAAAAGCCTATAATATTGATTAATATAAGATAAATTATAATTACATTTAGTAGTGTTTCATTCATAAATATGCCTCCTGCATCAAATTTGTTTTATTAATAATAACATTTTGAGATATGAAATTCAATTTGTAAAGTGAATTGAAAATATAGCTTGTAAATATGAAAATAATAATTTATAATAGGTAGAATATGGGACAAAATACCATTAACGAATGGAGGATTTAGATGTTAGATTTAAAATTTGTCAGAGAAAATCCTGATCTCGTAAAAGAGAATATTAAAAAGAAATTTCAGGATAGCAAGTTACCTTTAGTAGACGAGGTAATTGAATTAGATGCTAAGAGCAGAGCAGCTAAGCAGGAAGCTGATGATTTAAGAGCTAATAGAAATAAGATTTCAAAAGAAATCGGTGCATTGATGGCTCAGGGCAAGAAGGAGGAAGCAGAAGAAGTTAAGAAAAAGGTAACAGAAGCTGCTGCAAGACTTGCTGAATTAGAAGCTTTGGAAGCAGAGTTGTCTGAAAAAGTTACAAAGATAATGATGATTATTCCAAATATCATTGACGAGTCCGTTCCTATTGGTAAGGATGACAGTGAAAATGTTGAGATACAAAAGTATGGCGAGCCGGTAGTGCCTGATTTTGAGATTCCGTATCATGCAGAGATTATGGAAAGCTTTGATGGTCTTGACCTTGATAGTGCAAGAAAGGTTGCAGGTAACGGCTTCTAT
>CAZESO010000146.1:0-6211 GCA_964515325.1 uncultured Roseburia sp.
TCATATTATTATTCCTTTCCGTAATTGAATTTCATAACTTATATAAAGATATACCATTATTGTATTTTTGTCAATTTATCTTTTTACTCTTCTGTAGCTTTGACTCATAATTCAATTATCGTAAACAATATGTCAATACAGAATATATTACAACGTATTGTAAAACAACAGATGAAACTAACAAATATTTACCAATATCTCTTTTTATTTGTATATTATCATTTCTCAGTACTATCAACAATACTATCATTGATGGAATAAAATATCTACCTTGTACTCCTTCTATGGTCCCAAAACCTTCTATAGTAAACGAAAGCAACATCGCTGCTATTATTCCAAAAATTGATATAACTGCTAATATACTACTATATATCTTTTCCTTAGAATTAAAATATATTTTTTCATTTTTAACTGGTATCATACTAATTAATAATATTACACCTAAACCTAGTGCAACAAATAACGGAACTGATATAGTACAATGACTTAACGGAGATGACAGCATTGAATATAAATAAAAATCACCTCTTAACATAACTGTATTAACTACCAACATTATTGTATCGTCAAAATTTTCCAGTAAATAATTAATGGTATAATATGAATTTTCACCATTCGACACTAGGTTAATATCAGTCTTTAATATTGTATTTAAAACACTCAAAACAATTGTCATACCCAAAAAAGCGCTTAAAATGCACACAACTTTTTTTGCATTAAACTCTTTTCTTCTCTTAAAAAATGGTATAGCTAACACTCCAACCAATGGCATATATGCATGGCTCTTCAATCTACAGAGTACTAAAACACTAAATATTAATAATACAACATCCCATACCTTGAGTTTCGTATTATCTTTCATTAATACACAAACATAAGATATAAAAGTAATTATCATTGCAACAAGCAAACTGTCATAGGAGTACGAGCTTGCTTGCTGAATCACCATTGGAAGTAGTGATACAATTGCTAATGTACATTTTCCAAAAGGAATCCTTTTTATTGCAAAATATACTGCCACAACATATACAATATAGTTCATAAGCTTACCAAGCAACAATGTCATAGCACCACTTAATTGAAAAACTCTTCCTACAGTAATTCCAAACGCTGAAGCAAAATAACTTTCTAATGGTACATCTAACAAATCTCTCTTATAAGAGGTCTCCATCATATACATTCTATCATCCGATGGTTTCATAAAATATCTATCCAACAAATCAACCATCGACTCATCTGTTGGCTGAGTTGTATATCCAGAATATATATCACAATTTCTCATAAGTATTTTGTTATTTTCTGTTACTTCATCTGTATGTAAAATTTTATTAGAAATACTATAAGCCGTTAAAATATGAGCGTCTTCATCAGGGATTGTTCTAGCTGGTAACATTATCATATATACCATTCCTAAACCAATAGCCCCTATTAAAAATGCTGTTTGATATTCGAATTTTTCTTTACACAAATATATTATCAATCCTAATATTGTAATTGATAAAATAATGAATAAAACATTACCTAAAATCCCATATGTGACATAACTTCCAACATACATACTTATCTCATATGGCTTATACTGTCCATTAATAAACAAATCATATGCTGTATCATCAGCATTAGTTACAAAACAAGTCAACTCTGACTCTTCTGTCATTTCAATAATTTCGACAGTTACGGTTAACACTTCTCCTTTTTCAGGATACTCATTCAACTCTACAATCTCATAAGAGTTATCAGCTATCTCAGCAATATCTACTGTCTTTTCTGCAAAAACGACTCCATCACTATTCGTTACAGAAATAACCAATTCACCTTGATTATTATCATTTGCAAATGTCGCAAAAGAAATTTTAATATTTTGAACCCTTTTCAGAAGTATTGGAACTTCCTGCTCAATAACATCCCCTTCTTTTAATTTTTCTAAAAAATTCCCACTATTAGCGAACACCCCCCATTGTGAATCTTCGTCCTCCAGTCTCAACCACCAAATATTAGAGATTATTATAGTCCACACTACTAAAAGTACACATATTAAAATTCGCTTTTTGCTCATATATTACACTCCTAAAATATACTCTTGTATAGCTTCTTTCCAATCTTTTGCAACATATCCACATGTAAGCTTAAGCATATAGTTTTCAAGAACAGAATATGCCGGTCTCTTTGTAGGTGTTGGATACTCTGCAGTTGTAATATGATTAACTTTCGCATCTATACCAGCTAATCTATAAATTTCTTCTGTAAAATCAGCCCAACTACACATACCTTCACATGTACCATGGAATGTTCCATAGTTATCTGTAAAAATAAGATTATCAATAATATCTGCCAATACCGCTGTACTTGTTGGTGAACCCACCTGATCCCCTACAACTCTTACTTCATTATTTGTTTCAGCCACTTTAAGCATTGTCTTAACAAAGTTTTTTCCATCTCCATACAACCATGCTGTTCTAACAATAAAATGCTTGTCTGCAAATTCTTTTACAAAGTTTTCGCCAGCTAATTTTGTTCTACCATATACTCCCTGTGGATTTGGAGCATCAAACTCAATATATGGCTTTGTGGCATTTCCATCAAAAACATAATCTGTTGAAATGTGGAACATCTTTGCACCAACTTCATTAGCTGCAATACTTAGGTTTCTTGGTCCAATTGCATTTATCTTATAGGCATTGTCAACATCTGTCTCACACTTGTCAACTGCTGTATGTGCTGCACAATTGATAATCGCATATGGTTTTACTTCCTTTATCATTGATACAACATCGTTAACATTTGTAATATCAAGTTCAGCTACATCTGTATTTACTAATTCTATATCAGTATTGTTTGCATACTTAACATTAATTGCTCTTCCTAACTGACCATTACATCCTGTAACAAATATTCTTTTCATCATTCATTCTCCATTCAATATTTATAATTTACTGCATATTATCACTATTCATTATTAAATTTATTATTTCACTATTTCCACCAATTGCAGGAGAATCATATGGTCTATCTGGAAACTTACCATATTCAGGAACAATCTTAAAGTTGTTATCTTTTATAAATTCCTCAACCTTTTCTCCCAAAGAAACTAATTTTCCTGAACAACAATTAATTTCTCCTGTATACTTAGTCTGCACTGATGCTGACACAATTTGCTTAGCAAGCTCATCAACAGTAATGAAATCGTATTTATTTTTACCTGAATTTAGTGGAAACATCTCTTTTCCATCCATTTCAGCTTGAACTAATTTTGCAAATATTGAATTATTCTTTAAATCATCGCCTAATATATAATAAGCTCTTAACCACTTTAAGCTTATTTGACTCTTACTAGCCATTATCTTACATAATTGTCTTAATGCATTCTTTCCTACACCATAATTCGACATTGGATTTGTTGGGGTCTTCTCATCTATTAAGCCTTCATAATATCCGATTTCATGCATACTTCCCATTACATTAAGATTTTTCAAACCACCTTCTATCATGTCTGATATAAACTTGTAGTGCTTTGGTATATCTTCAATATGAGCAAACGAATCATGCTTAAACCCATCTCTCCACGCTAAATGTATACAAATATCTGGTTTTTCCATCTGATCATATATGTTAGATTCACCAGAAAAAATGTTCTTATTTATTTTTTTTGCTCTTTCATCAACTTCATCAAGCCTAACATCTGCCGCATAAACATCGTAACCCCTATCTAGAAGTTCTGTTACAATATGGCGCCCTATATATCCCCCTGCACCGGTTACCAATACTTTATTACTCATTACTTTTTGTTTCTCCTTTTACATACGTTCTTCTAATTTTTTAACCTTATCTTCCAACTCTCGGTTTCTTTTCTCTAATAGTGCCTGTTTTTGAACTAATCTCTTCACACCTCCGGCTGCACTAGAAATAGCTACAGTCAATGCCAAAATTATAACCAAAGAAAATAAAAATCCCAAAAAGAAAATCATATTTACAGGTGAAGCAATTCCTATGAACTCTGATAAATTCTCCATCGAATTAGGAATCCATGTAAAAGCAATTACTACAATACCTATTACCAACCAAGGTAATGAATATTTCAAATCAACCCTATTTTTTCTTATTAATCTAACTATATACAAAAGCCCTAATAGAACTATTATTGATATAATCAATTGTATTTTTAATGTCATAGCTTATCCTCTTATCCTTTCCATAAATATAGCAATTGTTACCTTAAACATATAGTATATTGATTTTTTAGGAGTAATTGAAGAAGTTCCTTCCTCTCTCGCTCTCATTATCACAGGCATTTCTTTTACTTTCATTTTATGTCTTAACACTTTTACTGTTGTTTCAGGTTCTGGATAATCTTTAGGATAATTATCAGCAAACATTCCTATTACTTTTCGATTACACATACGTAGTCCTGAAGTTGGATCTGTTATCTTAGCTCCAGTCAAAATTTTTATCAGCAAAGAGAAATATTTAATTCCTAATCTTCTCATTGAAGATGATTGAAATCCCTCTTTATCTATAAATCTTGACCCAATCACCATATCCATTCCTTCGTTTTCAATAACACTAGCCATACTTCCTAAATACTTTGCATCATGTTGACCATCACCGTCAAACTGTACAGCTATATCATAGCCATTTTCATATGCATACATATATCCTGTTTGAACAGCACCACCAATCCCCAGATTAAGAGGTAAATTCAATACATTAAATCCATTTCTTATACACACATCATATGTATTATCCTTAGAACAGTCATTTATAATAACATAATCGAATTCTGGTGCATTTTCAATAATATCTTTTATAGTATTTTCAATACTTGCAGCCTCATTATACGCTGGTATTATTACTATTTTTTTCATAGCTTAAAAAACCTTTCTGTATTTTTTCTCCATTACCTTTAAACAACATTGCTATCTTCACTTTTTGCATATATCTTATTTATTAATCTTGCTATTGGCTTAGGCCAAAATTCACACATTATTTCAAAATCTTCCTTTTGTCTAATATTTTCAGACAAATTCAATGTTGTAGCCGATTCTGCATATATTCTATGTGCTAAAAGTTTTTTAGAAATGTATACAAATGTACCTTTTTTATTTGCCAAATTAACCCAAGTCTTATAATCACAACTATTCTTGTACTTTGTGTCAAACACATTTTTTCCTGCATTCTTTTTTACATAAGTAACAGCCGGACAACAAATTGCACAACCTACTGATAAAGTCATTCGTCTTATAAATCTTCTTTTAGCCAAAAACTTACTCTTCAAAGGAAAATTCATAATTCTCTTTATTTTTAATAAAGTGTTTGTATAAACCTTTTTACCAAGCTTTAATTCATAATAATCAGTAAAAGCAATTGTTACATTATCATCTTTAATCTTATTTATTGCTTTTAATGTTTCTTCCAAAAAATTAGGTTCATATATATCATCTTGATGAGCTACAGTCACAAGTTCTGTATCAGCCTTTTCATATCCATAATTCCAGTCATCGCCAGCCAAATGTGGACTTGGATTAACATACCAATCTATATTATGCTTCTCACATATATTCTTTATATGTTCATTTGGTGTTGATGTCGAAAGTATAATTTTACTTTTTACAGTTTGGTTTTCCAACGACTCTATCGTCTTTTCCAAATATGGATTTTCTTTATACGCACACACCACAAAAGTATGATTTTTTCCACTATACATACATTAACTCCTTTGTCTTAATAGTTTTCCTTCAACAATTTGTGCACTAATCCTAGCTAACACTATGACAAAAACTATTGTTATTACAGAATTCACATACCATTCCATTGTTCCGCCAAATAATTGGCATACAATCTGTCCTATTGGCCACCCCCACAAATACATTCCATATGAAAGATCTCCATATTTACTTATAAATGTATATTTATTTTTTACTCCAAATGCAAAATATAATACAATGTAAGGAAATACAATTATCATCGCTAAATAATCAAGCTTAAGGGCAATCATTGCCACAAACATTACAATTGCTACTATATTCCACACAAAATCTAACTTTATATCCTCTCTGAATATATGTATTCCTATTCCTACATAAAAAAGTATAACTGCTCTTACTACAGAAATAATAAACACACTATCCATATACCAAGTTGCTATAAATATTAAAGCAACTAAGGGAATCGTCATTATAAATCTCTTTTTTTCAAAAAAGTTTAACTTGAAAGC
>CAZESO010000147.1:0-6164 GCA_964515325.1 uncultured Roseburia sp.
GGTATAGTAGTCTAATGATACCTTTTAGGTTTTTAATTACGAAGTGTGGAGGTAAAAAATGAAATCATTAGTAGGACGCGATTTTTTGACATTGAAGGATTATACAAAGGAAGAGATACAATATTTTGTTGATCTTGGATTGGATTTAAAAGATAAAAAGAAGAAGGGTGAGTTACATGAGTATTGTAAAGGTAAAAATGTAGCTCTTATATTTGAAAAGACAAGTACAAGAACAAGATGTTCATTCGAAGTTGCAGCACATGACCTTGGTATGGGCTCTACATATCTTGAACCTGCAAGCTCTCAGATTGGTAAGAAAGAAAGTATTGCTGATACAGCAAGAGTATTGAGCAGAATGTATGATGGTATCGAATATAGAGGCTTTGGACAGGAAATAGTTGAAGAATTAGCCAAGTATTCAGATGTTCCTGTATGGAATGGACTTACAAATGAATATCATCCAACACAGATGATTGCAGACTTAATGACAATTAAAGAAAAGTTTGGTAAGCTTGAAGGTCTTAACTTTGTGTATATGGGTGATGCAAGATATAATATGGGTAATTCGCTTATGATTGCATGTGCTAAGATGGGTATGAATTTTACGGCATGTGCTCCTGAAAGATATTTCCCAAATGCAGAGCTTGTTGATTTGTGTGAAGAATACGCATTACAGTCAGGTGGTTCGGTTACATTAGAAAGTGATGTAATGAAGGCAACAGCCGGTGCTCATATTGTTTATACAGATGTTTGGGTATCGATGGGTGAGCCTGATAATGTATGGAAAGAAAGAATTGGCGAATTAATCGGATATCAGGTGAATAAGGCTGTAATGGATAACACAGCTGATAACTCAATATTTATGCATTGTTTACCTGCATTCCATGACTGGAAGACAAAGATTGGCAAGGAAGTTGGAGAGAAGTTTGGTCTTGCAGAGCTTGAGGTTACTGATGAAGTATTTGAATCTGAGAAATCAGTGGTATTTGATGAAGCGGAAAACAGAATGCATTCAATCAAAGCCATAATGTTAGCAACATTAGGCGGATATGAATTATAAGATTAGTGGAATGGAATAGGATATGGATTATCTTGAGAGAAAGTATCGAGGCAAGAAAAAAGAGAATGCAGTAAACATAATATACCTGCTGACAATGATTGTGACAATCATTGCGGCAGGGTTGTTGATATTTGGCTATTTGAAGCAGGAAATAATAGATAGAAAAATATTATTTTTCGTAGTGTTTTTTTCAGCTTTTATTATGTGTATTGCCTTGGCAGTTAAATCTAAAATGCACTTTAAGTACGAGAGATTGGTATGGCTTATTATTCAGGCCATAGTATTACTTGTGCTTTCAATAGTGACATTACTTGTATTGGTGTAATATTATGGATAAATTGTCACAGGATATTTTAAATGAAGAATTGAATACTTGTGGATTGACTGACTATGAAATTGTATATATGGACAGCATTGACTCTACTAATAGATATGCTATGGAAAATGCAGATAATGGCAGTTTGAGAAATGATGTAAACAACTTGATTGTAGCTGATGGACAGAGTGCCGGCAGGGGCAGACTTGGCAGAAGCTTTGAAAGTGGAGCGGGCAAAGGAATATTTGCCTCATTGGTGATTAGACCCCAAAAGCATACTTATGATATAGCTAATATTACATTGGTTGCAGCATTGGCTGTAAGCAGAGCTTTGGACGAAGTATCAGACCTGAAAACTATGATAAAATGGCCTAATGATATTATATTAAATGGAAAGAAGCTTTGTGGAATACTTACTGAGATGCGAAATGACAAAGATAAAGTCAGGTTTGTAGTTGTGGGAATTGGAATTAACGTGAATAATGAAGAATTTTCACAAGAAATAAAAGGTAAAGCAACCTCTGTTTATATGGAAACAGGACAAATTTTAAACAGAGGAAAGCTTATAGCCTTGGTAGTGAAAAAGTTTGAAGAGCTTTACTGTGAATATTTGAAAGAAAAGGATTTGTCATTTATGAAGGATGAGTATAATGGCAGACTTATTAACAAAGGTTCTCAGATAATGGTTGAATATAAAGGTAAAAAGACCGAGGCTGCACAGCTTGGAATAGATGATGATGGAGTGTTGAAGGTGTTAATAGGTGGCGAAGAACGCAGCATAACAACAGGTGAAATACTTGTGAGAGGAGTGCATGGATATGTTTAATGACAAAATTGTATTATGTGGTTCTAATGGATATGAACAGAAATATTATTTTAATGAAGAATTTGACAGATTGCCTGAGTCAATAAAGGATGAGCTTAAGGTAATGTGTGTTCTTTTTACAGAAGATATTGGCGGTATACTTACATTGGAATATGATGAAGATGGAACACTTAAATTCAATGTATTGAGCGACGAAGGCGACTTGCTTTTTGATGATATAGGCTGTGGATTGAAGATAAAACAGTTGCAGACAGAAAAGAGAGACTTGCTTGAAGCGCTTGAAATGTATTACAAGGTCTTTGTATTAGGTGAGGATATGTAAATGCGTATAGGTGATTTAGAAATTAATAATACCATAGCTCTAGGTCCTATGGCAGGTGTAACGGATTTACCGTTCAGACTACTGTGTAAGGAGATGGGCTGTGGCATAATGTACACAGAAATGGTAAGTGCAAAGGCTGTGTTATATAATAATAAAAATACAGGGATTTTGTTGGAAACAGATGCAAAAGAACAACCTATTGGTGTACAGCTATTTGGTTCGGAGCCTGATATAATGGCAGAGATTGCTTCAAGGGTTGAAGAGGGTCCATATCAGTTTATAGACATAAATATGGGATGTCCTGTGCCTAAGATTGTTAATAACCACGAAGGTTCTGCACTTATGAAGAATCCTAAACTGGTAGGAGAAATCATTAATGCAATGGCAAAAAAATGTAAGAAGCCAATTACTGTTAAAATAAGAAAAGGCTTTAATGACGACAGTATAAATGCAGTAGAGATTGCTAAAATTGCAGAAGCTAATGGAGCGCAGTTGGTTGCAGTTCATGGAAGAACAAGAGAACAATATTATCACGGAGAGGCTGACTGGGATATAATTCGCCAGGTTAATGAAGCTGTAAATATTCCTGTTCTAGGAAATGGTGATATAAAAGAACCGGAAGATGCAAAGGCAATGATAGAACAGACGGGCTGCGATGGAATAATGATAGGAAGAGCCGCAAGGGGAAATCCTTGGATATTTAAAAGAACAGCTCATTATTTGGAAACAGGGGAACTATTACCGAAACCGGAATTAGAAGAAGTTAAGGAAATGATTTTAAGACATAGCAGAATGCTTATAGATTTCAAAGGAACATATACAGGTATATGTGAAATGCGAAAACATGTATCATGGTACATAAGCGGATATAAGAATTCTGCAGCTATTAGAAACAGAGTTAACATGGTGGAATCTTATGACGAGCTTTGTGAGATAATAGATGGTCTTGGATAACAGATAAAATGGAGGTTGTTTGGTGATGGATAAAACAATACAGGAAAAAATTGCTGAAAGTTATAAGTTAATAATGTGGGGTGTCTTGTTGTCAGCGGCCCATATTATAATTGGAAGATTTCAAATTTTGCCGGCGTTTGTGGGACATTTTTTAATACTATATGGAATTAATAAGCTTTGCAATGAAGTAAAGATAGAATATTTTAAGGAACCGCTTAAAACAGCGAGAGTATTGCTGTTGGTATCATTAATATATTGGGTATGGGGTGCATTTATAGTGCCTTATACAGATGTTTTGACAGGGTGCATTGAAATATTGGTATTTGTGTTGGAAATAGCAGTATTTGGTGATTTGTTGAATAAGTCGGTTAAACTTTTAAAAGAAAACGACAAAGTGAAGCATGCAGACAAAATGAGAAAAAACAGAATGACATTTATTAAAATGTACCTTGGTGCAATGATAATATTTGCTGTTTCATTAATACCGGTGTTAGAGATATTGAGAGTATATGCAGCTCCTACATTGATGCTTGGTGTTAAAATATTTTTATCATTATTGATACAAAATGTAGCAAACAGCAATGTGGTATATGATGCCACAAAATCACCAAAGGAAATTAAAGAATAGATGGAAGAAACGCAAGAAAACGCAAAAAATCTTGACAATAACTGTAAATAATTATAAAATATGTTGGTTATTGGGTAACTAAGAAAGGAAAGGTAACATATTATGGCAGATAAGAAAAATATTTTAACAAGTGCAGGTCTTGATAAGCTTGAAGCTGAATTACAGGATTTAAAGGTAAATAGAAGAGCAGAAGTTGCTGAAAAGATTAAAGAAGCAAGAGAACAGGGCGATTTATCTGAAAATGCTGAATACGATGCTGCTAAAGATGAACAGAGAGACATCGAAGCAAGAATTGAAGAAATCGAAAAAATTCTTAAAAATGCAGAAGTTGTACTTGAAGATGAAGTTGATACAAAGAAAATCAGCGTTGGATGTCTTGTTAAAATTTTAGATAAAGAATATGATGAAGAATTAGAATTAAGAATTGTTGGTTCTACAGAAGCTAACAGTTTAAGCGGAAAGATTTCAAATGAGTCACCACTTGGTCAGGCTCTTATTGGAAAGAAAGTTGGTCAGACTGTATCAGTAGAAACACAGTATGGCGTAGAAAAATATAAGATTTTAGAAATTCAAAGAGTTAACGATTAATTGTGAACGTTTAGAGCCAAGCGAAATGAATGGAAAAGCAAGAAAAAATGCTTGCATTTTAGATTGCTTTTGTATTTATTTTCATTTGGCGAGTTCGCACATGCGGCAAATACGAAGTATTTGGCGATGCGCGGAACGTTCATATACTAATATATATTAAATGGAGGATATTATGGCTGAACAGAATACACAGCAGGATGTAAATGCTTTATTAAAGGTAAGACACGAAAAGCTTGCAGATTTGCAGGAAAGAGGAAAGGATCCTTTCCAGATTACAAAATATGATGTTACACATCATAGCATGGAAATCAAAGATAATTTTGAAGAATTACAGGGCAAAGAAGTATCTATAGCAGGTAGACTTATGTTCAAACGTGTTATGGGTAAAGCATCATTCTGTAATATTCAGGATTTACAGGGAAATATTCAGTCATATGTTGCAAGAGATGACATTGGCGAAGAAGATTACGCTGACTTCAAGAAATTTGATATTGGTGATATCGTAGGTATTAAGGGTATTGTATTTGAAACAAAGACAGGTGAAAAGTCTGTACATGCATCACAGGTTACATTGTTATCAAAGAGCTTACAAATCTTGCCTGAAAAGTATCATGGTCTTACAGACACAGATACAAGATATCGTCAGAGATATGTTGACCTTATAATGAATGCTGATGTAAAGGATACATTTATTAAGCGTTCAAAGATGATTAGCGCTATTCGTCGTTATTTAGATACACAAGGCTTTATGGAAGTTGAAACACCTATGCTTGTAGCAAATGCAGGTGGTGCAGCAGCAAGACCATTTGAAACACATTTCAATGCTCTTGACGAGGACTTAAAGCTTAGAATTTCTCTTGAATTATATTTAAAGAGACTTATCGTAGGTGGTATGGAAAGAGTTTACGAAATCGGACGAGTATTCCGTAACGAAGGTCTTGATACAAGACACAATCCAGAGTTCACACTTATGGAGCTTTATCAGGCATATACAGATTACCACGGTATGATGGACCTTACAGAGAACCTTTACAGATATGTTGCAAAGGAAGTAACAGGTTCAGAGGTGCTCACATACGGCGAGCACACAATGGATCTTTCAAAGCCATTTGAAAGAATCACAATGGTAGACGCAGTTAAGAAGTATTCAGGCGTTGACTTTAACGAAATCGCAACTTTAGAAGAAGCAAGAGCTATCGCTAAAGAAAAGCACGTAGAATACGAAGAAAGACATACAAAGGGTGAAATCCTTAACCTCTTCTTCGAAGAGTTCGTAGAGGAACACCTTATCCAGCCTACATTTGTAATGGATCATCCAATCGAGATTTCTCCACTTACAAAGAAGAAGCCGGAAGAGCCAAACTATGTAGAACGTTTCGAGTTCTTCATGAACGGCTGGGAAATGGCAAACGCTTACTCAGAGCTTAACGATCCAATCGACCAGAGAGAAAGATTCAAGGCTCAGGAAGC
>CAZESO010000148.1:0-6161 GCA_964515325.1 uncultured Roseburia sp.
TTCATCATAATTGGCAGTAAAAATTAAAATATCATCTGAGTAACGAAAATAAGGTATATTCTTTTGATTATAATGTTCATCCAATGATTTTAAATAAATGTTTGCAAAAAAAGGAGAAATTGGTATGCCAGCCATAGCTCCTCTGTTTTCTTGGATAATATTGCCACCCTCAATAGCCGTATTGGAAAGTAGGAGCTTTTCTAAGAAGTTATATAAAGGAATATCTTCCTGTAAAAAATCCTTTAATATGTTACATAATCTATCAGCTGGTATAGAATTGAAATAGTTACTTATATCGACCTTTAAGCAGTACATATTATTAATACCGCTGATGGAAATAATTTTTTTAATGGCTGTTTTGGCAGAACAGCTTTTTCTGAAAGAATAACAGTTATCGCTGATTTTGCTGTCAAAACGATATAATAAAAAAGCCATAACCTTTAAAGTCATGGATTCTGCTTGATTAAAAGAATAAATAACTCTCTTTTTATTTGTGCCACTTTTGTTGATGCTCCGTTTAATTGGTGGATTGAAAGTGTAGTCTTCACAAAGAAGCAAATCTGTAACACTTTTGTATTCTTTATGTTTGATAAAAGCTGTTAATTCTTTTTCTTCTCTTTTGGATAAATGTCTTTTTTCAATTTTATATTTCAAAAAGTCTGACCAGGTACTATCCTTGGTTAACTCGTATAAAATACTGTTCATTACCATATCCTCAAAATATAAAAAGAAAGAGAAAATACTTTGAAACAAGCATTGCTTCGAAATACAAGACTGAACATAAAACAGCTGTCTGCAAAGCTGTACCTAGGAAGTTTTATGCTTCATCCGCCACAGACGCAAAATCGCATTTCTCTTTCTTTTTGGCAAATTTATATACAAATTATTTGATGTTTTCTGCTAAACGATTCTTGATATATTCCTCAGTATTAGGGAACTGTGTCAAGAAGTTAATAAATGGAACATTGTTTGCCTGTGCAAATTCTTTGGACCAACGGAATACACGAAGAATATCTTTATTATGTTCTGTTACCATAATGAAAGCCTTAGGTGTTCCATTTAAAAACAAAGCATATGTATATGGACGGAATCTACCTGTACCACCAAGAGAGGCTGGTGATAATTCCTTCTTTACTTCGTATGAAGAATAATCTGTAGCAAAAATTGCTTCTAAACGAGCCATTACCTGCTCAGGAGTACATCCACCCTTTGAAGCTTTCTTTGCCGGAGTGTTTGAAGTTGTTCTTTCAGCAGTCTTGCCACCAACTTTATCATCAATTGTATATCAATTTAACTAACAAAAACATTATAGCACAATTGAAATGTGCCTGCAAATTGTTTTTTGTATTTACATATCTGTCATTCCATGGATTTTAGCACCACGGGACATATTTATAAGCTCAATGTTATGTATATTTGATATTCGCTTTTCAATCCATTTTCGGTAAATATTTAGATTGTTGCTGGTATTTATATAACCACCATCAACAGCCTCTACAGATAATAGGTTAGAATTATCTGAAACAGAACCACCAATACCAAATGCATGTTTTTGGTTGTTTGTAAAAGCAAGATCCAAACCTATGCATATAAGCTTTTTACAATTTAAACGAAGAGCAATATCAATGGCTGTGGTAGATACTGAGCCGCCTGTTTCGAAAAGAGTGTAATTATTTTGTGAGCCAATAGCTTCTGCTTTATCGAAACCATTTTGGTATACTACATAACGGGTACCATTGAATGCTGAAACGGCTTCTTTGGAAGCTGTTGATAAGTACAGCATAGAGGTAGTTGTTTGTTTGCTGCCTTCAATCTGTTTTATCAGAGTTGGTGCGGGGTCTGTAATTATAACATAATCAGGAATAACATTAGCCTGTAAAAGTTTAAGATATACAGTACCTGCACTTATAAGAATAGTATTCTTATCTTGTAATAAAGTTTTGATTTTCTCTAATCGGGTCTGAAGACTAGGACCGCCACCGGCATATATTATGGTTTTGTTTTCAAAGTTTTCTTTAATTACATCAATTGATAAATCGTTTAATTTCCGGTTGAAATGAAAATTGGAATTGAGTTCTTTGGTATGAGCCTGTATGGAACTCAAATTCATAAAATAATCCTTGAGTACTGATTTGTAAGGGCTTTCATCCAATAGTACCAGAGACGGATAGTGTATAATAAATTTATCAGTTTGGGATGAAATGTATTGAGTTATGCTATCAATACTATCAACATATTTTATCTGTAATCTTCCGGATGAAAGATTGCGTTCAAAGTTATTATAAGTAAGTGCTAATGTTAACACGTCTAAATTAGGTTCTAAAACAGTAACATTATATCTGGGGTCATATTCTAAAAGAGAATTGATATGATAACCTAGTCCTAGTCCAAAAACAACATAGTCTGTATATTGTTCCTCGGAATACTCAGCTGCAAAATAACGGGCTTCTTTGTACGGGTCGCCGTTGGAATGAAAATAGATATTGTTTTCATTCTTATTCAAACACAAAGTTAGTGCGCCGATATTAGTGAATTCAATTGAAAAATCTTCAAATGATGATAATTTTTTATTGGATAAAATTTTGCTTTTTAATTGAGAATCGATTTTGGAAATATTCTCTTCAAAATAATCATCATTTATTGTGGCTTCGCCTAAGAAATATTTCTGTAATTCGCCCATTAAAGGTAAAAGCTTTAACTGAAATGTATCACTTAGGAGAACATAATTATTTGTCTCTTGTGTAGATGATATCTCCTTGAAAATGGAAATTAATTCACCTATAATTTCAGACGAAACAATGGAAGAAGCTTGTTCTATGAACTGGCTAAGTAAGGAAATTGTTTCTTTTATTATCTTAGATGCAAAATAATAGTTTTGCTTTTGAAGAAATTCGCATATTATTTCGCACTTTATAAGTATATGCTTTGTTATATTAATAATGGAATTATTCTGCGCCATAAAAACCTCCTGAAATTTTTCTATTCATAGTAGAGCTTTCTTTTTGAATAACTTTCTCTAAAATCACTAGGTGTAAGACCTGTAGCCTTTTTAAATGCATTTGTGAAATTATGAGGGTCATTGTAACCAATGTTATAACCGATTTGGGATATGGAATGGTTAGTGTCAGTAAGTTCAGCTTTTGCATGATCCATTTTTGCTTGTAATATATATTGTTTGATAGATACATTGGAATGCTTTTTGAAAAGTGTCGAAAGGTACTTTTCGTTATAACCAAAATATTCTGCAATATCTGATACTTTGAGATTCTCACATATATGCCAATCGATGTAGTCAGTAATATCATTGAATAATTGATTGCTATTATCAGAAGCAGTGTATTTATTATGGATAAAATATTGAGCGCTTATCTCTGATAAAATAGTAGATGTAATATAATTGTTAAGACAAGACATACCGTATCTTCTCTCTGAATCCTGCAATTGTTTCATAAGGATTACAATTCGCTCTAAAGATTCTAATGGACCATATTCAGGAATGGTAATTGAAAATTGGTCAGAATCAGAAACATTATCAGCAGTATAGAACTGATGAGGAGCGGTGGTGCCGAAATGTAACCAATAGAAAGAACAATTACTAGGCTTGTATCCATGTTGATTTTCAGTTGGACACATCAAGAGATATTCGCCTTTCTTGACAGCAAATTGCTTGTTGTGGTCGGCGATATATAAAATGCCATCAGTAACGACAATGAGTTCAAAGTCAAATAATTGACGGGTTAAGTGCATCCACTCTTCGTTCGGAGCCTCAAATTTACCTGCCCAATCATATAATAATGGAGTAGCTGAAGCGAATTTGTAAATATTCATAAATAAAAACACCCTTTCTAACAAAATTACACCATAAAAAACTAACTTATTTTTGATGATAATATAAAAATGTTGAAAAGTAAAGAAAAAAGGCGAAAAAAATCTTGTGACAAAATAACACTTAATCAAAGGTTTTGTAATTTACCTTATACTTAAAAAAAGGTATTATATAAATATGGAAAATTGAAAAATAGAAGGAGAGAGAGTATGAGAAAGAAAGGATTTAAGAAACTTGTCAGCAGTGCACTTGTGGTATGTATGTTGGCTTCTTGTTTGGGAAATCTGAAATCAGTTAATGCGGCTGTATCAGATTACGAGGCAAGCAAGGTATTAGAATTGTCATTTGAAAATAATGTAAATGACAGTTCATCAAAAGGTAATAATGGTACCTTGAATAATTCAGGTACATACGTTGATGGTGTTAAAGGACAGGCGTTAAAGCTTGGTGGAAACACTTATATTGACCTTGGTAAATCAACAGATTTACAGCCTGAAAAGTTAACATTTGCAGCATGGATTAGAGTTGATGGTTCGCTTATAGGTGAGCATATTATTACATGGTTTAAACCAAGTGGAAATTATCAGGGAAAAGGCTGGTATTTATCATGTCTTGACAATAATACGCCTCTTAAGCTTTCGGTGGATGCGTCTACAGGACAACCAATGGAAATATTTGTTTCCGGTAGCAGAACAGAATTTTTCCCTGTAGGTGAGTGGGTACACATTGCTGTAACATATGATTCAACAACAAAGAAGGCAACAATGTACAGAAATGGTGTTGTACAGAATTTGGAATACATTAATGGTGAAGCCGCAATTACTTCTGATGCAAGTAGCAATAAATATATAGGCTTTAATTCACCAGGATATAATGGCAGCTTTGCTAATGTGTCACTAGATGAGCTTGTTATTTATTCGGACGTTCTTGATTCAACATCGATTATTGAAATGTACACATCAAATGGTGGAGTATATAATACAGAAGATGTTGTGAATAGTGATTATGAAGCCCTTGATATATCTGTTAAGTCTGTAAAGAACAATATAAAGCTTCCGACAGAGGGTAATTCGGGAAGTGCAATAACATGGACATCATCCAATGAAGCTGTAATATCAAATACAGGTATTGTAACAAGACCTGCATCAGGAGAAAATGATGAACTTGTTACATTAACAGCTAAGATTTCATTTGGTGAAAATGAAAAAGAAAAGTCATTTCAGGTAAATGTAGAAGCGATACCGACTTTTTCAGACCTTGAAGATTTTGCTCTTAGTGAAGTAGAATTGTTAGATGAATATGAAGTTAATGCGTTTGATAAAGAAGTGGCATATTTGAAGAGCCTTGATGCAGATAAGCTATTGAAAGGCTTTAATGATATTGCAGGATTGGCATCATCGGCAACAAAGTATGGCGGATGGGAAAATTCATCAATTCAGGGGCACACATTGGGACATTATTTAACAGCCGTATCTCAGGCATATGGAGCAACCGGTGATGAAGAATTGTTAGAAACAATTAATCATATTGTTGATGTTCTTGCGGAATGTCAGGCTGATAATGGTTATTTGGCTGCTATTCCTGAGTCCCATTACATTCAGATTGAAAATGGTAATACAACAGGTACATGGGTACCTTGGTATACAATGCATAAGGTTATCGCAGGTCTTTTAGATGCATATGAGGAAGCTGGAAATCAGAAGGCTTTAGATGTGGCATCAAAGCTTGGTGATTGGGTGTACTCAAGAACATCAACATGGTCTGAAGCAACACAAACTACAGTATTAAATGTTGAATATGGCGGAATGAATGATTGTTTATATCAGTTATATAAGCATACAAATTCAGATAAACATTTGTCAGCGGCTCACAGCTTTGATGAAATGACATTGTTTGATGCATTATATAATGGCGAAGATGTATTAAATGGTAAGCATGCCAATACAACCATTCCAAAAATTGTTGGTGCATTAAACAGATATATGACACTTGGCGAAAGTGAAGAGTACTATCTTACAGTTGCAGAAAATTTCTGGGAAATAGTTGTAAATAACCACACATATATTACAGGTGGTAATAGTGAATGGGAACATTTTGGCGAATCCAATGTACTTGATGCAGAAAGAACAAATTGTAATTGTGAAACATGTAATACATACAATATGCTTAAGCTTTCAAGAGAACTGTTTAAGATTACAGGTAATAAGAAATATTCAGATTATTATGAAAATACATTTATAAATGCTATTTTGTCTTCACAGAATCCTGAGACAGGTATGACAACATACTTCCAGCCAATGGCAACAGGTTTCTTTAAAGTATATAGTTCGGCAAC
>CAZESO010000149.1:0-6142 GCA_964515325.1 uncultured Roseburia sp.
GCAGAGGACTGAAAATCCTCGTGTCGCTGGTTCGATTCCGGCTCTGGGCATTTATTTTATTATAAAAATGATGCTGTTAGGTGGTGCGAGCCATAGCGAATTAATGAAAAAATTGGAAGTGCCGCTGTTATGCGGCTTTTTTTGTTTCTAAAAATAATATAATTTATAAATTGGAGGATAAAATGAAAAACATATTAGTTGTTGATGATACAAAACCAATACTTAAGATGGCTAAATTTGTGCTCAGTGATTTGTATAATGTTTATTTATCTAATTCAGGTGAGTTGGCTATTGATATTTTAGAGCGTAAGCCAATAGATGTAGTATTAATGGATGTAAATATGCCTGGAATGGATGGTATTGAAACAGTAAGAAGAATTAGAAAAATGGAGAATATAAAGAATATTCCTGTAATATTTTTTACTGCGTTATCATCTAAAGAAATCATTGAGGAGTGTATGCAGGTTGGAATGATGGATTATATCGTGAAACCATATGAACCGGATACATTATTAAAGAAATTAGAGAAAGTGTTAGAAAAGTCAACTTATGTAGCTCCTGAAAATGGAAATGGCGGAGGAAGTGATGAATAATTTACTGGATAATTTAATCGAATATAGTAAAACAGATTATTATCCATTTCATATGCCGGGACATAAGAGAAATGAAGAAATTGAAGCTAATGCGTATTCTTATGATTTGACAGAAATAGATGGAATGGACAATTTGTATGAAGCGGAAGGTCTGTTGAAGGAAGCTTTGGAAAGAGCGAAGAAATGCTATGGTTCAGATAATACTTATTATTTAGTAAATGGTAGTACATGTGGAATTTTAACTGCTATATATGCCACTTCTAAGGAAAATGATCGTATATTGGTGGCAAGAAATTGTCATGGTAGTGTGTATAAAGCAGTATATTTGAGAGGATTGATTCCAGAATATATTTATCCGGAATTAATTGAAGAAAAGGATATTTTTGGTTCAGTAAGTGCAGAAAAAATCGAAGAGAAATTAAAAGAGTTCGAAGATATAAAAGTTGTGGTTATAACATCTCCAACATATGAGGGAATTGTATCAGATATTGAAAAAATTGCAGAAGTGGTTCACAAATATGGTAAGATTCTGATTGTTGATGAAGCCCATGGAGCTCATTTGGGATTTCATGAATTTTTTCCAAAAAGTGCAGTTAAATGTGGAGCCGATATTGTAGTACAAAGTATGCACAAAACTATGAAGGGGCTTACACAAACAGGATTATTACACACAAAAGGTAATCGAGTAGATAATTATGAAATTAAAAGATATTTGGGTATGTTTCAAACAAGCAGTCCATCGTATGTTTTGATGAGTAGTATTGATAGTGATGTGTGTAGTTTATTAGAGTTTGGACCTTTTTTATTTGAAAAATATGTGGATAACCTAAAGAAATTTATAAAAAATGTGGATAACCTAACTAATATTAACATAATAAATGTGGATAATGTGGATAAAAAAAGAATCTATAATATAGATAGAAGCAAGATAGTCATTTTTATAGATAGCAAGAAAAAGGATGCAAAATATTTATATGATATTCTTAGAGACAAATATCACCTTCAGATGGAGATGGTGGGAGCTAAGCATGTTCTTGCAATGACAAGTATTGCTGATGTAAAAGAAGGATTTGATCGATTGTATAATGCACTTGATGAAGTTGATAGGGAAATAAGAATAGAAGAAACTTATTTTGCTAAAGAAATGAATTTATTAGACACAAATTTTGAAAATGATAGAGATGAAGGACTATTTGCCGGAAAAGCTATTGTTAAAATGAGTCCATATGAAGCTGATAAGCAGGAAAAAGAATTATTGAATATTACGGATTCAATAGGTAAAATAAGTTGTGAATATATTTATATGTATCCGCCTGGAATACCATTAGTTGCACCGGGCGAAATTGTTACAGAAAAAATTGTAAAAAACTATGTGAAATATAAAGATAAGGGATATAATATCTATGGACCAAGATACAATGAAATGGGTAAAATTCAGGTTGTAAAAGAAGATTTTAAGTTTATCTCATTTTCGGAAAATGTGTTGGAAACACTTAAAAGATATTAGTCTTAGAATGGAGAAAATATGGGCAAGATTTTTTACATTATGGGTAAAAGTTCATCTGGAAAAGATACAATTTTTAAAAGGCTTATGGATGATAAAAGTTTAGCTTTTAAAAATATTGTAGGATATACTACAAGACCTATTCGTCACGGAGAAACGGATGGAAAAGAATATTTTTTTGTGTCAGAAGAAAAGATGCAGAAGATGTGTGATGATGGAAAGGTGATTGAAAAAAGAGCTTATAATACAGTTCATGGAGTCTGGAACTATTTTACTGCAGATGATGGACAGATTAACTTGAAGGATAATAATTATCTTCTTATTGGAACTTTGGAATCATATGAAAATATTTGTAAGTATTATGGAAATGATGCTCTTGTGCCGATATATGTATATGTAGAAGATGGTGTGAGATTGGAAAGAGCATTGTCTAGAGAGATGACTCAGAAAGAACCTAAATATGCTGAAATGTGTAGAAGATTTTTGGCAGACGAGGCTGACTTTTCAGAAGAGAATATTAGGAGAAACAATATTGAAAAGCAATTTGAAAATAATGATTTAGAGGATTGCTTGGAGCAGATTAAAAAATATGTATTAAGTTATTAAAGAGGGATTTGCCATGGATAATATGGATATAAGAATATCGGAATTATTGAATGCAAATAGAATAGAAACACCAAGACAGACACAGGCTACAGATGATAGCTTCAAATTTACATTACTTAGTAATATAGAAGAAGCTGATTTGCAGGCTAGAGTTGGTGCGCTCTTAAATGAAATTAGTGACCATGGCAAAAAGATATCTAAGCATACAGATGTGCGTGATATGAAAAAGTATAGGGAACTTATTAAAAGCTTTTTAAATGAAGTAGTATATAGAAGTCATAAGTTTTCAAGAGAGAACTTTCTTGATAGAAGGGGAAGACATAGAGTGTACGGAATAGTAAGACTTATTGACCAGAATCTTGATGAACTTGCAGAGGAATTACTTAAAGAAGAGAAAGATAATATTATGATTTTAAGCAAAGTTGGAGAGATTAGAGGATTATTATTAGATATACTTACATAAAATAGTGGTTATAGATTGATTAATGGAGACGAATATGGCAGGCTTTAAAGATATAGTAGGGCAGGAACATATTGTTAAACATATGAAGAATGCTATACAATTGAATAAAATATCACATGCATATATGATATGTGGAGAAAAAGGTATGGGAAAAAAGATGCTTGCAGACAATTTTTCCATGCTTTTACAATGTGAAAGAGAAGGTAATGAGCCTTGTATGGAATGTCGGGCATGTAAGCAAAGTTTAGGTCGTAATAATCCTGATATAAAATGGGTTTATCATGAAAAGCCGAATACTATTTCCGTGGAGGAAGTAAGAGAGCAGCTTATTAATGATATTGCCATTAAACCATATTCATCAAAGTATAAGATATATATAGTGGATGAAGCTGAAAAAATGTCAGTTTCTGCTCAAAATGCAATACTTAAAACAATTGAAGAACCACCGGCATATGGCATTATTATGATACTCACTGAGAATAAAGAAATGATGCTTGAAACAATTCAATCAAGATGTGTTCTTTTAGAGGCAAGACCGGTAGTAAAAGAGGAGTTTAAAAATTATTTTCAGAGCAAGGTAAAAGTACCTGATTATGAGATTGACTCATTGTTGGAGTTTTCCGGAGGAAATATTGGAAAAGCAATACAGATGATAGAAAACGAAGAATATTCTGCAATGAGAGAACATGTGGTTGACATATTGAAAAATATAGAAAAGCTTGATGCTGCAGGAATTAATTCTAAGGTGAAGAATGCCGGAGAATATAAGAATGATATCAATGGATATATGGATTTAGTTACAATGTGGTTTAGGGATATATTGTTTATTAAGTCTACCGGAAATGACAGAAAGCTTATATTTAAAGAGCAGACGGCAGTTATTAGAAAACAAAGCGAAGAGTATACTTACGAAGGAATAAATACTATTCTGGAAGAAATAAAGCAGGTTCAAAAGAGAATGGTTTCAAATGTCAATTTTGAGTTGACGTTGGAAATTATGTATTTGAAAATTCGTGATTTATTGACGGAAAGCAAGTAGGTATGATAAAATCTATGTGCACATTATGTGTGTAGAAAGTTGAGGTTTATAGATGATAAAAATTATTGGTGTAAGATTTAGAAGAGCAGGAAAAATATATTATTTTGATCCTGCAGGATTGGATATAGAAGCCGGACAGCATGTAATTGTTGAGACAGCAAGAGGCGTGGAGTACGGAAAAGTTATAATTGGTACAAAGGAAGTTACAGATGATAAGGTTATCCAGCCATTGAAGCCGGTTATCAGAGTTGCTACTCCTCAAGATGATGAAACCGAGAAAAAGAATAAAGAAAAAGAAAGAAAAGCATATGAAATCTGTCAACAGAAAATTCATGAACATGGATTGGTTATGAAGCTTATTGATGCAGAATATACATTTGATAATAATAAAGTATTATTCTATTTTACAGCCGATGGAAGAATTGATTTTAGAGAGCTTGTAAAGGATTTGGCATCTGTGTTTAAGACTAGAATTGAGCTTAGACAGATTGGTGTCAGAGATGAGACAAAATATTTGGGAGGTATTAGTGTATGTGGAAGACCTCTTTGTTGCAGCACATATTTGTCTGATTTTGTACCTGTGTCAATTAAGATGGCTAAGGAACAGAATTTATCTCTTAATCCAACTAAGATTTCAGGTGTATGTGGAAGACTTATGTGTTGTCTTAAAAATGAACAGGAAACATATGAGCATCTTAACTCAAAGCTTCCTGATGTAGGAGATATTGTTGGAACTGTTGATGGATTTAAGGGAGAGGTTCAATCTGTAAGCGTACTTCGTCAGAAGGTTAAGGTAATTGTTGAAATAAATGATGAAAAAGAAATTCGCGAATATCTGGCATCTGAACTTAAATTTAAACCAAAGAGAAGAAGAGAGAATCTTAATATTAATGATGCTGAATTGAAAGCATTAGAGGCTCTTGAAAAACAGGAAGGAAAATCAAAATTCGATGATTAATTTGAAACCTGGCGAACGAATCGATGATCTGGAACGTAATGGATATAAAATTATACAGGATAAAGAAAAGTTTTGTTTTGGAATGGATGCGGTTTTATTATCTGGATTTGCAAATGTAAAAAAGGGCGAAAAAGTCTTGGATTTAGGAACAGGAACAGGTATAATACCCATACTTTTAGAAGCGAAGACGGAGGGGAAGCATTTCACAGGTCTTGAAATTCAGGAAGAAAGTGCAGATATGGCATCAAGAAGTGTTGAGTTGAACAATCTTGATGAAAAGGTAAAAATTGTTTGTGGTGATATTAAAGAGGCAAGCGTTTTATTTGGAAAAGGGATATTCGATGTGGTAACAACAAATCCTCCATATATGAATGATATGCATGGAATTAAGAATCCTGATATGCCTAAAGCTATTGCCAGACATGAAGTGCTTTGTACTTTAGAGGATGTGGTGCGAGAAGGGGCCGCTGTATTAAAACAAAATGGCAGAATGTATATGGTACACAGACCCCATAGATTAATTGAGATTGTGGAAGTATTGAAGAAATATAAGCTTGAACCTAAGCGTATAAAATTTGTTCATCCATTTATAGAAAAACCTGCCAATATGGTTTTGATTGAAGCTTTGAAAGGCGGAAAGAGCATGGTAAAAGTAGAGGAGCCTATTATTGTATATAAGGAGCAGGGAATATACACTGATGAAATATACGATATATATGGTTATTAGTGCTTATCATTAAACAGTTGGTTTGTTATAGTAATTAGTGGAATTTATGAAAAAAATAAGTCATAAATTCCACTTTTTTTGTGAGAAAAATAGAAGATAGAAATTTGCGGTCAAAATTAAATAATAAAAATTGAAAAGTTTAATGTTGTGTGATATTATATAAGGTGAGAAATTTTAAGAAATGCGAGGAGACCTAAAATGGGAAAAAGAAATGACATTCATAAAGTGTTGATTATCGGCTCAGGTCCAATT
>CAZESO010000150.1:0-6090 GCA_964515325.1 uncultured Roseburia sp.
CCATCCTTTTATATTTCTTTTAATGTATTTATTATTACCTTCGCTGCTTTTTCTTGAGTGATATTTCGTTCCTTCTCCAAATTACGGATTCCCACAAGTGCCTGATAACCATCCATAACCGGCATCATAATATCCAAACACACCAAATCATATGGCTCATCATCTTCCAACGCCATCATAAACGCATCAACTGCTTCCATTCCATCTACTGTAACGTCACACTCACCATACTTAGATAGAAATTCTGTCATAAATTTTCTTGTTACAAAATCATCTTCTGCCAATAAAATTTTCATATACTTTTCCTTTCCGCCTTTACATTTTGCTAAGTATTGAATATGTCCTTCTAGCAATATCCGGCAATTTTTCTTGATATTCCACTGCGCCTAATTCATATGCCACTCTTGGCATACCATATACAACACAGGTAGATTCATCTTGTCCTATGGTTCTTGCACCAGCTTTTCTCATTGCAAGAAGTCCTTTTGCGCCATCGCCTCCCATTCCTGTTAAAATTATGCCAACGGATCTGTTTCCTGCCACTTTAGCAACAGATTCGAACAAAACATCAACCGACGGACAATGTCCATTAACCTTAGGTCCTTGTCTAATCGCCACCTGATAAACTCCATTAACCTTCACCAAATGCATATGCGCATCGCCACCGGGAGCAATTAGCACTTGTCCCGGCACCACCAAATCTCCTGATTTCGCTTCCTTGACTGTTACTTTACATTTATCATTAAGTCTTTTTGCATACATTTCTGTGAATTTAGGTGGCATATGTTGCACAATCACAACTCCAGGTATATCCGTACCAAATTCTTTTATAACATCAGAAATCGCCTCTGTTCCGCCCGTAGATGCTCCGATTGCAACTATTAAATCCTTCTTATCCGTCTTGAGCGACCCGGTTACGGTCTCTATAGGTGTTTTCTTCCAATCATTAAGTTTTGCAATAGATGCAACTTTAATCTTCACTGCAAGCTCATTCTTAATAAAGTCTTCCAACTGCTCTCTGGTATATCCCGAAGGTTTAGCCACAAAATCTACCGCCCCTGCATTCAATGCATCAAAAACTTTATCACTTAATGAACTTATCATAACTACCGGAAGCGGATATTGTGGCATAAGTTTTCGCAAAAACTCAATTCCACTCATTCTCGGAAGTTCTATATCCAAAGTCATAACATCCGGTTTATGCTCAATTATAGCATCTCTAGCTTCAAACGGATCCCTAGCCGTAGCCACTACATTTATTCCCGGATCCGCATTTAGAGATTGCACCAGAAGTTCTCTAAACACCAAAGAATCTTCTACTACCAACACTTTTATCTGGCGCATATTTATCTCTCCTTTTATTTACGAAATATTGATGGTTGAATAAGCTTAAACGGTACACTTGTTTTATCAATTGTTTCCGTTCTTCCAATAAATAAATATCCGCCTGGTTCAAGCACATCGTATACTTTTTTTATCAAATCTTTTTTAGTTTCTTTATCGAAATATATCATTACATTTCTCAAGAAAATAATATGCATTTTTCTTTTAAACGGAAACTCATCAATTAAATTAAATTTTCTAAACAATATTTCATTTTTAATTTCCTGTGTGACTTCATATCTCGTTCCACCATCAACCGGTCTCAAAAATCTTCTTTTCCAATGTTCCGGTAAACTTTTAATTTGTGCAGCTTCATATATTCCTGTAGCAGCCTGATTTAAAGCTTGCATCGAAATATCCGTTGCCAACACTTTGGTGTCCCATTGATCATGTTCTAATCCAAAGAACTCTTTCAACATCATCGCTATCATATAAGGCTCTTGCCCTGTAGATGCCGCACCACACCATATACTCAAATCCTTAGTATTGCATTCCTTTTGTTTAAGTTCAGGAAGTACTTCTTTCCTAAGAAAATCAAAATGTTCAAACTCTCTCATAAAGAATGTATGGTTTGTTGTTAAGATATTAACCAATTCTCTTTCCCATTTTCCTGTAATATCTCCCTCAACCACATTCATATAGTCACTATAACTTTCAAATCCGTTAAAATTAATATAATTTTCCAATCTGCCTTGTACTATTTCTTTTTTCCTAGTCAAATCAATACCATATTTACTTTTTAAAAACCGAAATATTCTTAAAAATTCCTGTTCTGTCATGTTAATCTGCATATTACACACCGCCTATTTTAACGAAGCTGTCTGACAATTTTTTTGAGAATCCAGAATATATCCGGATTAAATTTGCTTTTAGCATCTTTTTCTAATATTTCAAGTGCTTCCGGCTGACTAAATGCTTCTCTATATGTACGACGTTCTGTCAATGCACAATATGCACCGACCACTGCTACAATCTGAGCTGAAAGTGGAATTTCTTCCCCTTTCTTACCCTCAGGATAACCTGTTCCATCCCAATTTTCATGATGATAATTCGCAATATCTGTCGCCATACTTATAAAATTATTATCATTTCCAATTCCACCTATATCTCCCAAGATTCTAGCTCCAATAATTGTATGTGTTCTCATAATCGCATTTTCATTTTCGTCAAGCATCCCCTGCTTTTGTAAAACATTTGTAGGAATTGCCATATTACCCAAATCACACAACGGAGCAGCCAATTCAATTGTGTCAATATAATTATCCGAAATGGCTTGTCCATATTTATCAGACAATTGCATTGCTTCCGTAACTATACGGCAATTATATGCAAGTCGTTCCATATAAGATTCATCATAACATGCGTTTTCTCTGGCAACTCTTATAAGAGCATATAAAACACTTCTTTGAGCCAACTCCATCTTCTTTAATTGTTCATCAATTGATACCTGCAGTTTACGATTCATCTCAACCATTCTACGATTTGCCTCGTACAAATTAAGATGCATATCAATTCTAGCTTTTACTACTTCCGGTATAAATGGTTTGGTAATATAGTCACCACCACCAATTGAAAAGCCTTTAACAATATCTGCCGGTTCATCAAATGCTGATATAAAGATAATTGGTATATCTCTGTTTTCTACATCACCTTTAATTCTTTCACACACCTCGTAACCATCCATTTCCGGCATTGCAATATCCAGAACTATCAGTTGAGGTTTAATATGCTCCAGCATTTTTAATGCCTGTAACCCATTTTCTGTTAACACAGGCTGATATCCCATATCGGCAATAATGTCTCTTAAAACAAATCTATTAGTTTCAACATCATCCACTATAAGTATTCGCGTAATTTCTTTATTGTCTCTATCTAATGTCATCTTGTGCCTCCATTAGTTTGTATCTAACGCTTCCTGCAGTTTGCTATATGCTGCTGTTGACTTCTCATAATCACCTTTTTGCACCGACATCTTCAATCTCAACGCCGCACTCTGCACTTCCCTTGGTGCTTCAGCAACCAACTGCTTAACAGTTTCTGCAAACATTTCCGCCTTCTCCCAATTTTCCATTTCCATACTAAGAATCAGCTTAGACATTTTTTTATCTATCTCTTCTCGATTCTCCTTTTCCCCATATTTCCACAACTTGTCACTCACAGAACTATCAGACAACGTTTTTAATTTGTCCAAAATACTCTTCTCTGATGTAGTTGTTTCATTACCCTGATTATCAATATTGGTAGATTCTTCCGGAATCTCCAACCATATACCAAATGAAAATACTGTTCCTTTTCCTAATTCACTTTCCACATATATATTTCCACCCATAAGTTCCACTAATTGTTTACATATATTAAGACCTAATCCTGTACCACCATACTTTCTTGAAATAGATGCATCAACCTGTGAAAAACTCTTAAAAAGTTTATCCTGATCAGCTTTGGCAATACCGATACCCGTGTCTCTTACCATGAAAAATAATTCTATTTTATTTCCAGACCTGGCAGTCTTTAATATTTCTATATGGATTCTTCCTACAGATGTAAATTTGTAAGCATTAGATATAAGATTATTTAACACCTGAACAATTCTCAGCTCATCACCTATAACTAATTCAGGTATTTCCGATGAAACCGTAACAGAAAACTCTACTCCTTTTTCTGTTATCCTGTTCTTATGATTAGACTTCACGTAGTCTATCATACTGTTAAAATGAAACTCTCGTGGTTCCAAAACAAACTTTCCAGCCTCTAATTTAGAGAAATCAAGTATATTATTGATAATTGCATTCATATCTTTGCAACCGCGTTCTACCAAATTAAGCAATTTCAACTTATTCTTCTCTGTCTCCAGCTCTATCAGTTCTCTGGTATTTCCTAAAATTCCATTTACCGGAGTCCTTAGTTCATGTGTTATATTAGCAACAAACTCAGACTTTACTTTTAGTGCTTCTTCAGCTTCTTTACCTGATTTAGTTACTTCTTTCTCCAAAAACTTTTCATTTGTAGCATCACTAGCCATACAAATGTATTTGCCCTGATTAATAAAGAATTTCACTTTCACCGGAAAACATGTCTGATTCTTACGATATGCCATAGTATCCTGAATATTTCCTAATACTCCTGTTGTAAGTTTATACACTTCTCCTTCTAACTGAAACATTCCCGGAAACACAGTCGACACATACGTCCCTAGCAATTGTTCATCATATTCCAATTGTTTCTTTGCAGACTGATTTGCGTATTCAATTTTATTATTCTCATCGAATATAATCACCATTTCTAATGCATTATCTATGGAAAAATGAAACAAGCTATTCTGCTCCATTCCTTTTCCTCCAAAATAACATCAATATAGTATAATTATATCACTATTTGAATATTATGCAAACATTTTTATAATATTTACTTTAGTTTGTAAATAATAACCTAATATCGCCCTGCAACTTTCAGTTGACAACTTAAAAAGTATTATTTATCATAATCAATGTACATATTTTATTTTGTATCAAATAACTATAAGCATAAATGGAGAAATATTATGACTTTCGCAGAGAAACTTTTATTTTTAAGAACCGAAAACGGATATTCACAGGAAACTTTAGCAGGAATGCTTAATGTAAGCCGTCAGGCAATATCTAAATGGGAACTTGGCACTACCTTACCGGAGACAGATAAAATCATCGCAATCGGTGAACTTTTTGGAGTTTCACTGGATTCATTATTAGTTGATTCTATCCCATTAACTACCAAAGATAATTTAGACAGACTTGTGCTTAAATTTATGAGTTCAGCTAAAGATATGGATGATATTTCCAAACAGTTGGTTGACATTATGGCAGATGGTGTAATTGATGATGAAGAAAAAATTCAGGTAGATGAGATTCTTGAAACTCTCGATTCTGTTTCCAAAATAATAAACGAAATAAGGCAAAAAATGAACCTTCAATAGCATTATTTCAAGCTATCATATTTATGTGATAGCTCTTTTTTTACGCAACTTAAAATTGCCAAAACTTCCATTTTCAGTTGGTAGATTATCCTTTTTTCAAATGTTATACTTGCGTTGCATTTGAAAAACACAAACAAAACAAACACGGGGTTATCCCCCAAAATGGAGGTGACGAAGATGAAGAAGATTTCAAAATCAAAGATTTAGTTATCGCAAAAGTAAACGGTGAATGGATATTTGTAAGTGGTCGACTTAATCCTTCCACAATTGTATCCAAAGCTATAAATGATTAATTTATGAATTTTAAAAGCTCCTCTGGCGAGGAGCTTTTGTGATGTTAATATTATTTAACAATACCAATCAAATCATTAATATCTTCTACATTATGTCTTCTCATATAGTCTTCAATTCCATTTACAACATCAATTGTTGCTGTAGGATTTGTGAAGTTAGCTGTTCCAACAGAAACTGCTGTAGCACCGGCTAATATAAATTCCATGGCATCATCTGCATTACAGATACCACCCATGCCAATGATTGGTAAATTAACTGCATTTGCAACCTGATATACCATTCTCACTGCAACAGGCTTAACCGCAGGACCTGACATACCGCCAGTCTTATTTGCAATAGCAAATGTCTGTCTTTCAATATCAATTTTCATACCTGTAATGGTATTAATAAGTGATAATGCATCCGCGCCACCTGCTTCTGCTGCCTTCGCCATAACAGTAATATCTGTTACATTTGGACTA
>CAZESO010000151.1:0-6083 GCA_964515325.1 uncultured Roseburia sp.
ATGAGAAAAAACATGATTATCGAGATGGACAGGTCATTGGAGGAATTATCACAGAAAGCAGAGACTACAAAGAAAAAATATTCAAATCTTTTATTGCTTGACAGAGATATGGATAAAATAGTTAAGAGTGGAAATATTGTTATTACCGGGACAAATGAATGCTTTGAAGGTTATATTAATATTGAAGAAAAAATAGAAGGTGTAATTGCTGATTATGAGCGTTTTAACAGAGAGGTTTCTAGTAAGAAGGAAGAATTTACAAGAAATAAAGAAATGCTTGTTGACACATTGAAGAAGCTGGGAAGTGAAGTGCTGGCAGAAGATATTAAAGCTAATGCCGTTTTACCGGGTAATGTTGGAGAAACTGTTGAACTTATTGATGCATTAAATGATGTAAGTAAATGTATTGAAATAGAGAAGGACAGAGTGTTAAAGAGCATTGAGGATATGGAAAAAATTAAAGATAATTTCGAAAATCAGTGCATTCAAACTTGTGTTAACATTAAAAATGAGTTGGACAGATTGCCTAAACTATCAAAAATATATATGGATGATGAAGCGATTTCTATTATTGGGCTTACAATTCCATATATTGGTGAAGAACATTTTAAAAATAGAATGTCAAATTATATTGACGAAATAGTGGCTGCTGTGGATAATATTAAATCGGAGAGTGAAAGAGTTAAGTACATTAGAAATCAGTTGGCATGGAAGCGATTATTCTCTGTAATTGTAACGGATATGAACAGAATTAAGTTAAATCTTTACAAGAGAGAAAGAATCAAAGAACAGAGTAGATATTTAAGATATGAGGAGGCTGTTGGTAGTACAGGACAGTCGCAGGGTATTTACATTCAGTTTTTAATTGCTATAATAAACTATATCTCAAGTATCAATTCGAGAAATTCAGATGGAACAGGATTGGGTAAAGTTATATTTATCGATAACCCATTTGGTGCCGCGAAGGATGTATATATTTGGGAACCTATATTTAAACTGTTGAAGACTAATAATGTACAGATGATAGTTCCGGCGAGAGGGGTTACTCCGGCAATCACAGGAAGATTTGATGTAAATTACATTTTGGGACAGAAGCTTATAGATGGAAAGCAGCAGACGGTTGTTGTTGACTATTTAAGCAATGTTGATAGTAGTAAGCTGGATTACAATAAGATGGAATTTAGTCAGGCGACATTCTTTTAGGTAAAGAATAGAGAATAATTAATGGCAAGACACATATTGATGAGGTGAGAATTTTGGATAAGTACGAATTAAACATTAAATTGGAGCAGATGAGAAAACTTATAAAGAGAAAAGAGTATAATACTGCTTCGAAAATTGCAGATACTATTGAATGGAATAGGATAAAAAGCAATCAGGATTTAATGATGGCGGCAGATGTGTATGAAGCGTCAGGAAAGCTTGTAAATGCAAGAGAAGTTCTTTTATATGCATATGAGAGAACAAATCTGGGAAGACAGATAGTGTACAGACTTTGTAGAGTTGCTACAAAGTTGGGAGATATTGACGAGGCGGAAGAATTTTATGGCGAATATGTAAGAATGGCCAGTGGTGACAATTCAAGATATATTTTGCAGTATGAAATTTCCAGAGCAAGAGGCAGCAATTTGGATACACAGATAGCTATTTTGTCAAAATATCTTGATGAAGAAATGGACGACAGATGGGCATATGAGCTTGCTAAACTTTATCATAAGTCAGGCAATGGTCAGGAATGTGCGAAAATGTGTGATACAATTATACTTTGGTTTAGTGATGGAAAGTATGTTGAAAAGGCATTGGAGTTGAAGTCTCTTTATGCACCTCTTACAAAAGAGCAACAGTCTCGTGTATTTAAGGAAAGCATAATACCTGTAATTGATAGAACAGACGAAGTAGAAGATGCCAAAATGGTATTAAATGAGATGCAGGGTATCCAGGTTGAGGATATTCATGTAACTGATTATTCTAACAAGGTTAGTTATGATACTGTGAATATACAGAAGGAGCTTGCTGCCAGTATGAAGGATATTTTTGGTGATGAGCTTGCTGCAGATGAAGCAGATAAGGTGGAAGATGAAGCGGTAGAGGTAACGGAAGAAACTGATGAAAATGCAGAAACACCAGAAGATTTAGAAAAGACAAAGGAGATCTCTTTTGGTACTACAAAAGTATTTGTGCCTATATCAAAGCAACAATTAGGTGAAGTTGATGATATGGAAGAGATATCAATAAACGAAGAAATAGAAGCAAAACCGGAACCAACAGGTGAAATGGAAGAAGTTGTTGCTGAAGAAGTAGAGGATTTAGAGGAAGCGGTTGACGAAGATCATATTGAAGGTCAGTTGACCATTGACGAAGTTCTTTCGATGTTTAATCTTGATGTTGGTGATGAGGTAGGCGAAGTAATACCAGAAGTAAACATAGAGCTTCCGGAAGTGGCTGTTGAAATACCAGAGATTGAGGATGCTGTGGATGAAGAATTGGTTGAAGAAACAGAAGAGCTAGAAAAAGCCGAAGAATTAGATGAATTAGAAGAACTGGATCAGTTAGAAGAAACACCTGAAGAATTAGAGGAAATATCTGCAATTGAGCCTCTTGAAGACTTAGAACAAATCATAGCTGAAGTGGCAGAAGAAGCAGTAGAAGAACCAGAAGAATCAATAGAAGAATCAATAGAAGAACCAGAAGAATTAGAAGAATTGGAAAAATTGGAAGAAAATATTGAGGAAGATGGTGGAGAAATGGGAGTAGAAGATAATGAAGAAATTTCTGAGGAAATAGAAAACTCCGAAGAGATGGTAACAGAAGAGGCAGAGGAAGTTAATGGAGAAGTAGCCGAAGATTCTACGTTTGTTAAGAGAAATCTTTCGCCGGATGCGAAACAGGAGTTGAAGGATTTTATATCCCGCTTTACAGGTGTGAAGGGGATTGATAAGCAGATTTTAAAGGCTATGCATTCTGTTTTGAAAACATCGGAGGATGAAAGTAATTTCATTTTTATTATTGGTGATGTTAAAAGTGGAAAGACAACTTTGGCAATTGATATAATAAAGGTTCTGAATAAAATTATGGAGAACCGTGGAAGAAAGATTGCAAAGGTTCCAGGTAGCTCGCTTACAGGCAAAAATATGATGAGATTTATGGAGAAGGTTGTGGAAAGCGACATTGTAATTGAAAAGGTTTCATCAATGGGCGAGGAAAGTCTTAAAGAATTTGTAAATTCAGTTAAGAAATCGGGAGAATCCAAGATAGTAATCTTTGAGGATGAAGTTATTACATCTGAAAAGTTTGTCAGAGGAATCTGCGAGGATTTGAATGTAGGTGACAATATTATTGTGCTTAAACAGTCTCGAGTAAGAGAATGGGCTGAAATAGCTAAAGAATACATCAAAGAAGAAGGTTATGAAATTGATGAGATGGGTGTTCTTGCAATGCATGAAAGAATTGACAAATTGCATGCATTGACATTGGTTATACAGAAAAGCCATGTAGAACAGGTTATTGACAGAGCCATTGCAAAGCATAACAAAAAGAAATTGAGTAATCTTTTTAGAGGAAGTAAGAACAACGTATTGACGGAAAAGGATTTTATTGAAGAATAAGAAAAGGCCACACGACGTAAATTGTCAGTGTGGCTTTTTTACTTTAAAATGATTCAATAACCATTGTGTTTCCAATAAAATCATGAACAGTTCTGCGTTTTGGTGTAACAAGCATTGTAATAACAGATATTACAGGAATGATAATGGTAGTATTTAATATAACTTTTCCAAGAGTTTCTCTTAATAAGCACCAAACTATGTTTTTTTGTTTGCCAAAATATAAGACTTCCATTCCAAGGAGTTTTTTTCCAACTGTCTTGCCATAGAGGTATGTACAAAATGTTGAATATATTATATAAAATACCATGGAAAGAAATGCTACTATACGAATTGAAGTGGCTGAAAATGAAACATTTTTGCCAACATCATATTGCGTACCATCTTCATTGGTTATT
The DNA here is from genome assembly GCA_964515325.1 of uncultured Roseburia sp. Taxonomy (GTDB): domain Bacteria; phylum Bacillota; class Clostridia; order Lachnospirales; family Lachnospiraceae; genus SVEL01. The sequence continues at coordinate 4,001 of CAZESO010000151.1, forward strand.
GTATTTAAAGCATCATCAACTTTTTCCGGCATATCCAGTATGGTTACGGTTCCGACGATTGGAACTGGTGATAATACCAGAGGTTCTATTGGAAATTCATGTAATAATATCAGATATATAGCCAAAACAGGAATAACAGATATAACGCAATCTATTAAAAATGCGGCACCTCTTTTTATGATGGATGCAGGGAAATCTGACTTGCTTATTTCGTTTATTTCGCTCATATTGTTTAAACCTTTCTTCTTGAGTTTTATTTTGCATTTTAGTTTATCATAAAAATCATAAAAAACCAAATAAATTAGTTTGAAAATTGTGTGTTTCGTGATAATATATAAATTAAGTGAAAAATGTGGAGTGAAGCGAGATGAAGACTACTATTCAGAAATATAATATAGATGCAGATAATAATGAATTAATGGAAACTGCCGGCAGTGTCATAAAAAGAGGCGGTCTTGTTGCATTTCCGACAGAGACAGTTTATGGTTTGGGAGCCAATGCTCTTGATACAGATGCGGCAAAGAAGATATATGAAGCAAAAGGAAGACCATCGGATAATCCGCTTATTGCACATATTGCAGATAGAAAAGATGTTTATGTGTTAGGGAAAAATGTATCAGAAAAAGCAGAGAAATTAATGGATGAATTTTGGCCGGGACCATTAACATTAATATTTGAAAAACAGGATATTGTGCCATTAGGTGTTACAGGAGGCCTGGAGACAGTTGCCATAAGAATGCCTGATAATAAAGTGGCGTTAGAACTTATAAAGGCTTCAGGTGTGCCAATTGCAGCTCCAAGCGCCAATTCATCAGGCAGACCAAGTCCGACACTTGCCTCTCATGTTTATGAGGATTTAGAGGGACGAATAGATATGATTATTGATGGAGGACAGGTGAATATTGGAATTGAGTCAACTATAGTTGATATGACACAGGATATTCCGATGATTTTAAGACCGGGTTATATTACAAAAGCAATGTTGGAAGCTGTTATAGGTGAAGTTGCAGTTGACAAGATTACCACTATTAAGAATAAAAGCGAGCTTAATGAGGATTATAAACCAAAAGCGCCGGGAATGAAATATAGGCATTATGCACCAAAAGCAGATTTTACAATGTTCGAAGGTGATATTCAGAATGTAATAAATCATATTAATAAACTTTCGGAAAATAATGTTAATAATGACTTAAAGGTGGGAATAATAGCAACAGATGAAACTATAGATATGTATAAGTGCGGAAATGTACTATCAATCGGTAGCAGAAAAAGCCAAGATTCTGTAGCGAGAAATCTATATAAGGTACTTAGAGATTTTGATAAAATGGAAGTTGACATTATTTATGGAGAAACTTTCTATGATGATGATTTAGGCAATGCTATTATGAACAGACTTATTAAGGCAGCAGGATATAAGATAGAGCAAGTATAAAGGTACAGGGATAAAATAATGAAATATAAAAAAATAATATTTGTAAGTAAGGATGGCACATATAGAGCTCCGATTTCAGCAGCTATAATGCGAAAGAATATTGGCAGAATAGCCAAGGTTGAAGCAAGAGGCTTGGTGGTGCTCTTTCCTGAACCTATTAATCCAAAAGGTGTTGCAACGGCTATAAGCAGAGGATACAATCCTGTAGAAAAAGTATCACAATTGCTTGATGAGAAGGATTTTGATATAGATACTCTTATTTTGGTGATGACTGAGAAAATAAAGCAACAGATATATGAAGGATTTAAAAATGCTCTCAACGTATATTCTTTGAAGGAATTTGCAGGAGGACAGGGAGATATAGATACCCCCTTTGGAAAAGATATTGAAGAATATGTGGAGAATTTTGAACAATTAGAAGAATGGGTTAATAAAGCAGCAGAACTGCTTGGAAAAATAAAATTACAAAATGGAGGAAGAATATGATAGCAATAGGTAGTGATCAGGGTGGATATGAATTGAAAATGGAGATTTTAAAGCATCTTGAAGCAAGAGGTCTTGAGTACAAGGATTTTGGAAGTTATAATTCTGATTCTGTAGACTACCCTGAATATGGTAAAAAAGTTGCTCATGCAGTTGCAGATGGTGAGT
>CAZESO010000152.1:0-6082 GCA_964515325.1 uncultured Roseburia sp.
TTACCTCCCTTCGTCTTAACATAGCCGAAAGGCTTTGGAATAGTAATCTTTTCAATCAAAGGAACCAAAAGATTACCAAATATAATAGCGAAAGAAACACCTTCTGCATTTGGTCCGAATATTCTAAATATACCTGTAAGAATACCCAGTATAATACCATATATAATACGTCCAAGTGGCGTAATTGGCGATGTTACATAATCAGTAGCCATAAAAAATGCACCTAACATTAAACCTCCACCGCATAAATGCATAAGCAAATATTCAAGATCAAAAGGTCTATCACCAAAAATTATTATAAAAATTGCAAATGATACTATGTATGCAAATGGTATCCTGTAATCTATTATCTTTTTTGCCAAAAGATATATAGCTCCAATCAGAATGGCAATTACTGATGTCTCACCGATAACACCACCGATATTACCCATAAACATATCTCTTAATGAAGTTGTTGTGCCTTGATTTTTAAGCACAGCTAATGGTGTTGCGCTTGTAACGCCGTCATATACAAAATCAGACATTGCCTGACTAAATGACAAGAATAGAAAACATCTTGCTGCTAAGGCAGGATTCATAAAATTCTGTCCTATACCACCAAATAACTGTTTAACAACAACTATAGCAAATAACGCACCTATAACTGCCATCCATAATGGAAAATTAGCCGGTAAATTTAATGCTAATAAAAGTCCCGTTACCACAGCGCTTAAATCATGTATTGTACTTTTTTTGCCTAATACCTTTTCGAAAAGTAATTCTGCCAATACACATGTTAAAATTGTAATAAATATCAAAAGTGAGGCATATACTCTATACTCACCTGCATTATATATGCCAAACATTGTTGCTGGAATAAGTGCTATAAGCACGTCCAACATAACTGTTCCTGTTGTTTCTTTATCCCTGACATGAGGGTTTGATGAAACTTTAAATAATTTCTTTTCTTCCATAACACCCTCCTATTTCTTTCTTGACGCAAGAATGTTTTTCTTCATAGTTTTGATTGATTGAGTAAGATTTCTCTTAGCCGGACAAATATACGAACAACAACCACATTCACAACATTCAAGGCCGTTAAGTTTAATAAATTCTTCTGTATTGCCATGACTTGCATGCATATCAAGTCTGGTTGGCATAATCCGAGACGGACAGACTGAAAGGCATTTACCACAATTTATACAATTAGCCGGCTCATACATTGCTACTTCATCTTTGCTCATACAAAGTATTGCAGAAGTTCCCTTAGTCACAGGAGTGTTAATGTCATATATAGCAGTTCCCATCATAGGACCACCGGATATAATTTTCTCAGGTTCGCATATAAATCCACCCGCTTCTTCAATAAGCTGGCTAATAGATGTTCCTATAGCTACATCTAAATTACATGGTGCATTAACAGCATCACCTGTAACAGTTACAATTCGTCTGTTTAACGGACGCGAATTCTTCACAACATTATACACTGCACAAGCAGTATCAATATTATTTACGATACAACCAACATCTGCCGGAAGCATCTTTGCATTAATCTCACGACCGGTCACAGCCTTTATAAGTGTTCTTTCACCACCCTGTGGGTACTTTGTGTAAACAGGTTTTATTGATATTCTATCATAATCTTTAATATAACCTCTAAGATTGATAATTGCATCCATCTTATTATCTTCTATTGCTATAATACCTTTAGCATTATCAAATAAAGATAATATGATGTTTAAACCTTCTACAATATCCTGAGGATTTTCTAACATTCTTCTATAGTCGGATGTAAGATACGGCTCACATTCTGCGCCGTTAATAATAACATATTCAATCTCTTCTGGCTTCTTAGGCGATAACTTGACATGTGTAGGAAATCCAGCACCACCCATACCAACAATACCAGCCTCTTTAATAGCATTAATAATACCTTGTTTTGATTCATCACAAACAATACTGTTCATAACCTGTTCATACTTTTCATCATTTTCGATTACAACACAATTAATCGTTGTACCATTAGCCAAAGTTCTAGGTTCTACAGCTTTAACATTACCCGAAACAGGCGAATGAACATTTGCAGAAACAAAACCATCACCTCTACCTATCATCTGATCAACAAAAACATATTCGCCAGCATTAACCAAAGGTGTTGCCGGTGCACCAATATGTTGTCCCATCGCCAATACAACCTCACCTTTTGGTTGTACCTTTCTAATGGCTGCTGATTTTGATAATTCTTTGCCTTCTATAGGGTGTACGCCACCCCTAAATGTCAACACAGACATAGAATTCCTCCATTCTATACATAATACTTATATTTTAATACAAAATGCTTAATTTCTCAATAGATTTTCTTATCATTTTTGTGTATAATCAATATATAAATACATTACTAGAACAAAGAATGGAGTATACATATGAAATGTTTTGAACAAACTATAGATATAAAATCACAGGATATAAATTCAAACTATATCAACCTTGATAATACAATATTTTTTGACATTGAAACTACTGGATTTTCTGCAAAAAACTCATATCTTTATATGATTGGTTGTTTGTATAAAGATAACAAAAAAGATGAACTGATACTAAAACAATGGTTTCTTGATGATATTAATACCGAAAAAGAAATGTTGTTAGAATTTATGAATTTTATAAAAAATTATTCTACAATTGTGTCATTTAATGGTGAAGGTTTTGATATACCTTTTGTAAATACAAGACTTTCCAAATATAAAATTTTAGATGATTTAAATTCATATCAAAGCATTGATTTATATAAAGAGGCTTACAAGCTTAGAAAGGTTTTTAAATTAGCTAATTTAAAACAAAAAACAATCGAGCAGTTTTTAGGAATAAACAGAGAAGACAAATTTAGTGGCGGCGATTTAATTTCAGTATATCATGCTTATTTAGAATCTAAAGATGAAAGATTATTGAAGGTTCTTTTACTACATAATTTTGAAGATGTACAGGCAATGCCGGTATTATTAAACATTTTTTCTTATAGCAGCATTTTCAAAGGTGCTTTTGATATTGATGAATTACAAATTCATGTCCGAGATGAGGCAACAGAAAAAAAAGAATTTATCATATCAGGAACTTTACATAATAAACTTATGTCAAGAGTATCATTTGGTTATGGAGAATATTATTTTACAGCATACAATGATTCGTTCAAAATGAAGATAGATATGTATACCGGAGGATTAAAATATTTTTACAAAGAATATAAAGACTACTACTATCTTCCTAATGAAGATATGGCAGTTCATAAGAGTGTTGCTTTTTATGTAGACAAAAATTTCAGAACGAAAGCCAAGGCTGCCAACTGCTATAGTAAAAAAACAGGAAATTTCATTCCTCAACCGCAGGAATCTATAGAACCATATTTTAAAATTGAATATAACGACAAAACAACATATATCGAACTTACAGATGAATTTATGGATAACAACGAAAATGTCAAAAAATATGTATTAGAGACTATATGTTATATGATGCAAAAATATAAGGGAGCGCCATACAAACATATGGCACTCTCTTCATATCTAAGAACAATATCTCATTGCTTCAACTTTAGTTAATTTATAGTCCGACATAATCAATTCTATAATCTTATCATCTGTCGTTCCAACTTTCCTAAGCATATTAACTGATATTTTTATGGCTTCATTTCTAGCTTCCTCTCTGCCTTCCTTCTTGCTATCATTAATTAAATCTCTTATTGCCTGACACATATCCTGTTCCTCCCTATCTTTACTTATAAAACTTTCAAAAACTTCTCTTTCATTCAATAATTCTCCTAATGCTCTAAGTGAATCATTATCAATATAACTAAAATAGTCTTTATGTTTAATTGTGTAATCTAATAATTTTTGTTTATCTTTTCTATATTTTAGCATATTAAAAATAATATGTAAATCTGATTTGAATTTTGAAAAATCTTGAATTTTAGATAAATCAACAAGATTAACTTTATAATTAGAAATGTAATTCATTAAAATGTTTCTGGTATTAGAATCTTTTATATCCAACATATCATATAATTCTAATGCACCATCCCACTCTTTTTCGTTATAATAGAATATTAAAGTTATAGTTGGTATCAATTTATCTGTTTTTCTGAAATTTGATAATTTTTCATCGGATGATAGTTTTTTCTTACTTCGTTTAGAAAGATTATTCCATATACTTTTCTTTTGTTCTGTATATGTTAATCCATCATATACCATTGTTCTTATCGGCATTGAATAATCAATATAATTTTGAGCTTCACATGCTAAAACAGCAAGATTAATTTCATTGTTCCACCGCATAATTATATCCCTGTATCTTTTTACAACAATACCTTTTCCTTTCTTTATATTATTTTTTAATATAATATTGGATTCTCCTTCAACTATTCGCAGCTCATCAGGCTTTACAATCTGTTTACCATTAAATATCGTTCCGTTAAATAAATCAGCAAAACGCACCTCGTTACTCAACCACTGCTTAATCGCAGAATCATCTTTACCCATAGGCAATTACCTCCGTATATTTTAATTTCATCAAATGGATACTCTGGCTGATATTGCCTAGAATATTCAGAATAAGTAAAAGATTTACTTTTAGTCTGTTTAGAATTTAGACTACTATTGATGTAAAAATATTGTATCATTATAATAATAATTTATCAAGAAAATTTATTTGTAAATACAAGAGGCACCTCTTTCGAAGTGCCTCAATTTTTTATGAACAAATAATTAATTATTTATTTTATCAAATTAAATTAATTGTAAATGTTATTAAGCATTTTCTTTTCTTTTTGCTCTAGCAACTACTACAGCACCAGCAGCAACTGCAGCCATAGCTAATGTCAAAGCTAATGTTGTAGAATCACCTGTGTTTGTATTTGATGAATCTGTATTAGCTGCATTAAATTCAGCTTCTGTAGCTTCTGAGAATACGTATGTACTAAAGTGCTTTGGTTCGAATGTAATCTTACCATCTACAACCTTAACGATTGCAACTGTTTCAATCTTGCCATCTTTGATTGCGCTAACCTTTACGAATTTAGCATCTTTGATAGCCTGCATTAAAGGAAGAGTAATCTTTGTACCAGCAACTGGCTGCTTACCTGACTTAAGTGTTAAATCAACTACTGCGAATTTAACCTTATCACCCATTGCATCAGCGGCTATCTTAAAATCTTTGCTTGAAGCATCAACAACCTTAACAACTAACGAATCATCCATACCTTCAACCTTAGAATTCTTCTGGATATCAGCTGCTTCTGATTCTGTGATTACAGCATCTGTAACTGTATCTGTTGTTGTAGCAGAACCATTTGTAGCTGTTGTTGTAGCTTCTTCACCTGTAGAAGGTGTTGTTGTACCAGCTGTTGTTGTTGTTGTTTCAGCATCTGTTTCAACACTTACTTCACCAACATAGATTGTTAAATCATCAATAATAAGCTGTGCTGCTGCATCCCATTCATTAACTGCAAGATATATTGAAGCGTCATCTAATACAGGAACTGTAGCTGTAGCAACAACTTCACCATCAATCAATACATAAGCCGAACCTTCATCTACAACATATGTATATGTATGTTCTTCATTTAATGCTAATTCTGTAGTCGAGAAACAGTCAATCCATTCAACAGAAATGTCAGAATCTAACTTATTATGAGCCCATATACCTGGAAGTAATTTTTCATTCCAACCCTGTCCAAGAGAATACCAATGTTCTGCTGTAGCAGCAACAAAACCTGAATCTTTAAGGAATACATGTGGAGAGTATTGTGTTAAAGCTGTGACACTTGCAGTATATTCAATAACAAAAGAATTACCATCAATTTTCTCAGGTAATAATAAACCATATGTACCATCTAATACCAATTTACCATTAGTAATATTTGCAGTTTCAACATTAACAGTACCACCTGTTGTTGTACCTGTTAATGTAGCGTTGCCAATACCATTATCAAAAGTATATACAACTTTAGCTTCAGGATTTCCATAAACTACTTTTGTTTCTGTTTCACTTTTAGAAGTTGTTGTTTCTGTTTCAGCTGTTGTTGTTTCTGTTTCAGCTGTTGTTGTTTCTG
>CAZESO010000153.1:0-6064 GCA_964515325.1 uncultured Roseburia sp.
GATTACTTTTCAAAAGAGGTTATAAAAAGACTAGGAAAATCAAGATATACAACACACAAGAAAGATGGTGGAACTGGTTTTGGATTAATGACTATTTTCGAAATACTGAAACAGTATAATGCCAGTTTTTCACTAGATGAAACAATTGAATATAGATTATATACTAAATGTATATCAATTACATTTGATGGAAAATCATATAATACATACAATGGGAAAACTCTTATTTAAAAAGGAGCTATGACTACCAGACTATTTATCTTCTCCCTATCAGGCGCGTATTCCTTTTCCGTTAATCCTAATGTAATCAATATCCTACAACGCATGTGTTATACTGTAAAAAAATTTTTCATGAAATCAATGAATATACCCCAAATTGCTATTATAAGCTATTTGGATACAAATTTTCATCAAATTTGTATATTTATATATCCGAAAGATATTGTTTTGGTACAAAAAACATATAAAACGCTTGTAAGTAGTGATAATTTATATGTAATTTGTACCTAAAAGACTATTTCATTAAAAAATAAGTACAAAACCATTTCTACTTATGCCACACTTGTTCTAACTCTTACTTCATCATATCCTTAAGTGAATCCATAAGCTCCAAATCTTCTTTCTTTACTTTAATATTGGTAGTTACCGGCTGCTGTCCTGGTTTTGTAACCGTAATCTCTATGATGGTATCCTCTGGAATACCTGTTTTAAACATTGCACTTAAAAATGCAACAAATTTCGGATGATTATCCGTAAACTTATTCTTCGCATTCATTAATTTCATTATCATTGCTGGGTTAAACATACTTTTCCTCCTAACCAAAGATGGGATGCACTTTTATTCTGCATCCCATCAGTATCACTTTATTTGCTTCTACTTGCTAAATAATCCTTTTTTCTTCTTTGGCTTGTCGCCATCCTTATTATCATCAGCAGAAGTTTCTTTCTTGTCGCCACCTAAGCCTAATGTATCACCCATAAGTCTGTCGAATTCTAATAAAGCTTCCTTCTGTTCCTTAGTAAGCTTATCCGGTACATCAACAACAAGTGTTACATAGTGATCACCACGAACATTCTTGTTACGAAGTGTTGGAACGCCTTTGCCTTTAAGACGAATCTTTGTATCAGTCTGTGTGCCTGCTTTGATAGGGAATAACACTTCACCATCAATAGTTGTAATCTTCACATCTCCACCAAGTGCTGCCTGAGCAAATGAAATAGGAGCTGTTGAATAAAGATTATAGTCCTGTCTCTGGAAAATAGGATGTCTGTCAACGATAACCTCAACAAGTAAATCACCTCTTGGTCCACCATTAACGCCTGGTTCACCCTTGTCTCTGATTCTTATGCTTTGACCTGAATCAATACCTGCCGGAATAGATACATTGATTTTCTTTCTTGAAGAAATGTATCCTGTTCCATAACAATCAGGACATTTTTCCTTAACAGCCTTACCAGTTCCACTACAATCAGGACAAGCCTGTTCATTTCTAATCATACCAAAAAGTGACTGCTGAGTATAGATTACTCTACCCTTACCACCACATTTTGAACATGTAACAGGTGATGTACCTGGTTTTGCACCTGTACAATTACATGTTTTACAATCATCCTTAATGGTAACTTCAATTTCTTTTTCACAACCAAATACAGCTTCTTCAAACTTAACTCTAACCGAAGTTCTTAAATTTGCTCCCTTCATTGGCGCATTGCTTGCTCTACGACGAGAACTTCCTCCACCAAAGAAATCTCCAAACATATCGAAGATATCACCCATATCACCAAAGTTAAATTCAAATCCGCCTGCACCAGCTCCGCCACCAGCCTCAAATGCTGCATGACCAAACTGATCATACTGTCTTCTCTTTTCAGCATCACTAAGTACTGCATAAGCCTCTGAAGCTTCTTTAAATTTAGCTTCTGCCTCAACATTACCCGGATTGGTGTCCGGATGGTATTTTTTTGCTAATTGTCTGTATGCTCTTTTAAGCGCGGCATCATCGGCATTTTTATCAACACCAAGTACCTCATAATAATCTCTCTTATCTGCCATACAATTGCCTTTCCATTTAATTTTATTTATTGACTACTCGCAAGCAAGCAGGAAAATATTTAATATTTTCCTGCTGTTGCGTAAAATCTCTTAAACTTCCTTATAATCTGCATCAATTACATCATCATCTACTGTAGCATCAGAACCTGCTGTCTGACCCATATCCGGACCTGCTGCACCCATATCCGGACCTGCACCTGCTGCCTGAGCCTGCTCATACATCTTTGTAAATAAGTTCTGAGCGCTTGTCATAAGCTTTTCTTTAGCATCTTTAATTTCGTTAGCTTCAGCTTCTGTCATTGTTTCTGGTGCTGACTTAGCAAGTAAATCCTTGAGTGCATTTAAATCTGCTTCAACATTTGCCTTATCATTTCCATCAAGCTTATCACCAACTTCATTAAGAGCCTTTTCTGTCTGGAATACTAATGAATCAGCTTCATTTCTTGCTTCAATACCTTCTTTACGAAGCTTATCAGCAGCTTCAAATTCAGCAGCTTCCTTAACAGCTCTATCGATTTCATCATCTGACATATTTGAACCAGATGTGATTGTGATGTGCTGTTCCTTACCTGTTCCCAAATCCTTAGCAGAAACATTTACGATACCATTTGCATCGATATCAAATGTAACTTCAATCTTAGGGATTCCTCTTGGAGCTGGAGCAATTCCGTCAAGTCTGAATTCTCCAAGGAGCTTGTTGTCTTTTGCGAACTGTCTTTCACCCTGAACAACCTTGATATCAACTGCGCTCTGATTGTCAGCAGCTGTTGAGTATACTTCGCTCTTCTTGCAAGGGATTGTTGTATTTCTTTCAATAAGTCTTGTAGCAACACCACCCATTGTTTCAATAGAAAGTGATAATGGTGTTACGTCAAGAAGTAAGATTTCACCTGCACCTGCATCACCGGCTAATTTACCACCCTGAATCGAAGCACCAAGTGCAACACATTCATCCGGGTTAAGTGACTTAGATGGTTCATGACCTGTTAACTGTTTTACTTTATCCTGTACTGCTGGAATTCTTGTAGAACCACCAACAAGTAATACCTTTGATAATTCATTTGCTGTAAGACCAGCATCTTTTAATGCATTCTGAACCGGAGCTGCTGTTCTTTCTACTAAATCATGTGTTAATTCATCAAATTTAGCTCTTGTAAGGTTCATATCAAAGTGCTTTGGACCTTCCTGATTAGCTGTGATGAATGGAAGGTTAATATTTGTTGTTGTTGTATTTGATAATTCCTTCTTAGCCTTTTCAGCAGCTTCTTTTAATCTTTGAAGAGCCATCTTATCTGTTGATAAGTCAATGCCTTCCTGCTTCTTAAACTCTTCAATCATGTAATTTGTAATCTTTTCGTCAAAGTCGTCACCACCGAGCTTGTTATCACCAGATGTTGCTAAAACTTCGATAACGCCATCACCGATTTCGATAATAGATACGTCGAATGTACCACCACCTAAATCGTATACCATAATCTTCTGTTCGTTTTCATTGTCAAGACCATAAGCTAAAGCAGCTGCTGTTGGCTCGTTGATAATTCTCTTAACATCAAGACCTGCAATCTTACCGGCATCCTTTGTTGCCTGTCTCTGAGCATCGTTGAAGTATGCAGGAACTGTAATAACAGCTTCTGTAACCTTTTCACCAAGGTAGCTTTCTGCATCAGCTTTTAACTTCTGAAGAACCATAGCAGAAATTTCCTGTGGAGAATACTTCTTATCATCAATTGCTACTCTATAATCAGAACCCATATGTCTCTTAATAGAAGAGATTGTCTTGTCAGCATTTGTTACAGCCTGACGCTTTGCAGGATCACCTACAAGTCTCTCACCTGTCTTTGTAAATGCCACAACTGAAGGTGTTGTTCTGATACCTTCTGTGTTAGCAATAACTGTTGGCTTACCACCTTCCATAACAGCTACGCATGAGTTTGTTGTTCCTAAATCAATACCAATAATCTTTCCCATTTTTAATCATCCTTTTCTAATATTTATTATTTATTTTCTATCTAGTTCGCTACCTTTACCATACTATGTCTTACCACTGTATCTCTGTATGTGTAGCCCTTCTGAAGTTCTTCTGCAACTTCATTATCACCAAAATTCTCATCATCAATATGCATTACTGCATTGTGAAGATTTGGATCAAATTGCTGTCCAACTGCATCAATTGCTTTAACTCCCGCTTCCTCCAAGGTACTTACCATCTGCTTATAAACCATATCCATACCTTTAACGAAAGCATCTTCCTTATCTCCATCTTCAACTGTAGAGAATCCTCTCTCAAAGTTGTCAATAACAGGAAGTATCTTTTCTATAATACTCTTTGCACCAAGCTCAAACATTGCAGCCTTCTCTTTTTCACTTCTTTTTCTAAAGTTATCAAACTCTGCAAATGTTCTCATATATTTGTCGTTAAGCTCATCAATAAGCTTATCCTTAGGGTCCTTATCAATTACTTCTACCTCTTCCTCCTTTGCTTCTATATTTTCTTCAGCTTCCGTGCCTGAATCTGTAGCTTCTTCTAATGTTTCATCAATTTCTTCTACAGTTTCTTCATTGTTCATATTATCTGGCACCGGATTCACCTTCCTCTCCATTTTTCTTTTCTATTGTTTTATGATTATAGACACTGCCAAGCTGTTCCTTGACATTTTTAAGAGTCTTGACTACTTTTTCGTAATCCATTCTCTTAGGTCCAATAATTCCGATAGTACCACGAACTCCATCTTCAAGCTCGTATGTGGTAGTGATAACACTACAATCATTCATATTCTGTACTGTGGTCTCTTCGCCAATATATACTTGTATATCGTTGTTAACATTTTCTTCATTACTTCTATTAAGAAGATTTGTAAGCTGACTCTTCTCTTCAAGAGCACCAAGTAATCGGCTTGCATTGCTTCCATCACTAAGTTCAGGATACTTAAAAATGTTGGTTGCACCACTGGTGTAAACCTCCATATCGTCCTCCTCGCTGATAACAGTTGCAACCATATCAAGAATTCTCTTAACAAGATCCATATGTTTTCCAGCCTGATTATTCATCTTAGTGATAATTGAAAGATTAATTTCTTCCAAAGTCAACCCATTAAGACTTGTATTCAATAATACATTTAGCTTCAATAATGTTTCATTATCAAGCTCTTCATCCACATCAAGAATATTATTCTTAACTATGTTACCTTCAAGAACCATAACACAAAGCATTTTATCCTTGTCTACCTGTGACAGCTGAATAAATTTAAGCTTATTCTTATGTGCTTGAGGCCCTGTAATCATTGTGGCGTAATTTGTATTACTTGCCAACATCTTTGCCATATTTTGAAGAAGTGTTTCCACTTTATCAACCTTTTCAACAAGAAATTCTTTAAGTTCATCAACTTCCTTTTCCTTATTTTTAAGTTCTTCTGACCTTTCATTCATCATGTTGTCAACATACAATCTGTAACCTTTATCCGAAGGTATACGACCTGCTGAAGTATGTGGCTGCAAAATGTAACCCATCTCCTCTAAGTCCGCCATCTCATTTCTAATGGTCGCTGAGCTTAAGTTCAAATCAGTATACTTTGAAATTGTTCTGGACCCTACAGGTTCACCGGTTTCCAAATAATTCTTAATGACAGCCTGCAAAATCTTCATTTTTCTTTCACTTAATTCCAAAAACTCACCTCCAATTATTAACGACTTACTTCCAAGTCCTTTGGCAAACAACTGCTCTTTCAGCTGTTTTATGTGGTTTCTCAAAGTTTGTTGGCACTCATTTTAATCGAGTGCTAATACCACTACACATAAGATAACACTAAGTTTTACGGATGTCAAGGGGGGATTTTGATTTTTTTATTTGACTAACCCAATTTCTACCTATATAATAGAACAGTGTTGCGAGCAACACTGTTTGAATTCGACATTTGTCGAATTCATCCCCATATAGTTGCAAAACAATAGAAAGGATAAATTTTATATGTCTGATATTAATCAAAAAAACATACGAAATTTTTGCATAATTGC
>CAZESO010000154.1:0-5989 GCA_964515325.1 uncultured Roseburia sp.
CAAGTTCTTTGAACCACATCTTTGCATGTTCCTTTTCATTATCCGCTGTTTCAAGGAAAAGTGCTGCTATCTGTTCGTAACCAGCCTTCTTAGCTACAGATGCGAAATATGTGTACTTATTTCTTGCCTGTGATTCTCCTGAAAACGCCTCTCTAAGATTCTGTTCTGTTTTTGTTCCTGCGTATTTGTTTGCCATTATAATACCTCCGATTCTGCAATCAATCTTAATTTAGTAATTGCCATATTTGATTGTAATTATACAATATTTCAATTTATTTGACAACGAACATCTCTGGATATTATTACAATACTTCTCCATTTTAGCACCTAATTATTCTTCACCAGTTCCTGTCTCTTTTTCTTCATATAATATAGTATTAAATCTCTCGCCTTTACAGCCTCCGACTTCTCAAGTGCAGGAACTCCTTTTAACGGATATTCCATACCTAAAGATTCATACTTTGGAACTCCCATGGTATGATATGGCAATACATCCAATGCCTTAACATTGCTAAGTTCTCCTAAAAATTCACCTAATTCCTGCAAGTATTCCTTTATATAAGTTATACCCGGAACTGTAACATGTCTTATCCATACCGGGAAATCAATCTCATTCAAATATCTTGCAAAATCAAGTATATTCTTGTTGGACTGAGCTGTAAGCTTCTTATGTTCTTCATCTCTTATATGCTTAATATCAAGCATTATAAGATCTGTATACTTAAGTAACTTATTAAGCTTATCCATAAACTCCTGACTATTTCTGTTAAATACGATACCCGAAGTATCTATACATGTATGAATATCTCTTTTTTTAGCCTTTTCAAACAATTCTATCATAAAGTCCATCTGCCATAATGGTTCGCCACCTGTTACAGTGATTCCACCACCTGTCAGATACGGTCTGTAGCTTTCATAATCTTCTAATATTTCATCAGCAGTCTTCACTTCACCAACCTTTGGTTCCCATGTATCAGGATTGTGACAATACTGGCATCTCATAGGACATCCCTGTACAAAAACTACATATCTTACCCCCGGTCCGTCAACTGTACCAAAAGTTTCTATTGAATGAATATATCCTTCCATACTTTTCTCCTATTTCTCTACAATATTTATTCATATCTTGTTTATAATTTTAACATCGTTTTTACCATTAAACAACTGCTATTTATTTCCTAAAATAATTCCAGTTTATTTCATACAATAATTCAATTCTACTCCTATTCCATTTTGCTCCAAAACAATTTTTACCAAACCTTTTTCCCTACAGCCAAGTAAAATTTGTATAGAGAAAACGCCCCAAAAAAATCCTCACACCTCATCCGTAACTTGGCACCTTCTCATCCTAAAAGGACTATCATACCAGGTACACCAATATAACAAGAGCCATCACATATTAATATGCGACGGCTCTTGCTAATTATAATAATCTCTAAATTACTCTAATTAATATTAGATAGCTGCATGGAATGTACGTGAAATAACGTCATCCTGCTGTTCTTTTGTTAATTTAATGAAGTTTACAGCGTATCCTGAAACACGGATTGTAAGCTGTGGGTACTTCTCTGGATGCTGCTGAGCATCTAATAATGTTTCTCTTACGAGAACGTTTACATTTAAGTGGTGACCACCTTTTTCAACATAACCATCAAGCATTGCTACTAAGTTTGCTTTCTGCTGAGCTGTTACTGTCATAATTATTCCTCCTATTTCTAATTAAACATCAAGATTTGGGATGTTACAAGCTGAGTTGCATCCGCAACCGTCTTCGATACTTGCAATCTGTTCTGGTGTAAGCTCGATATCAAGATCACCTGTTCCAACGAATAATGTATCTTTACCTAATGCATCTGGAAGGATTGTAAATGTATTAGAAATACCATCCTGTGCATTTTCGAATGGAAGCTTAGCTACTGATGATAATGAAGCTAAAGCACCATGTGTATCACGTCCGTGCATTGGGTTAGCACCTGGAGCTAATGGAACACCTGCTTTTCTACCATCTGGTGTGCTACCTGTGTTCTTACCATAAGCAACATTTGATGTAATTGTAAGGATAGATGTTGTAGGAATAGCATTTCTGTATGTTGGATGCTTTCTAATCATATCCATAAACTTGTTAACGATTTCAACTGCGATAGAGTCAACTCTGTCATCATTGTTACCATATTTAGGGAAATCACCTTCGATTTCGTAATCAACTACGATACCCTGTTCATTTCTTACTGTCTTAACCTTAGCATACTTAATAGCACTAAGTGAGTCAGCAACTACTGAAAGACCAGCGATACCTGTTGCGAACCATCTCTTAACTTCCTTATCATGAAGAGCTAACTGAATCTTTTCGTAGCAGTACTTGTCATGCATATAGTGGATAACATTCAATGTTTCTACATATAAGCCTGCTAACCAATCCATCATATCTGTATATCTTTCCATTACTTCATCGTAATCTAAGTATTCAGATGTGATTGGTCTGTACTTTGGACCTACCTGCTCGAATAATTTTTCATCAACACCACCGTTGATAGCGTATAATAAACACTTAGCAAGGTTTGCTCTAGCTCCGAAGAACTGCATTTCCTTACCAACTCTCATTGAAGATACACAACAAGCGATAGCGTAATCATCACCATGAGTTACTCTCATCATATCATCATTTTCATACTGAATAGCTGATGACTTGATTGACATTTCTGCACAGTAGTTCTTCCAGTTCTGTGGAAGGCTCTTTGCCCAGAGTACTGTCATGTTTGGTTCTGGAGATGTTCCTAAGTTGTCTAATGTATTTAAGTATCTGAATGATGTCTTTGTTACAAGAGTTCTACCATCGATACCCATACCACCAAGTGATTCTGTTACCCATGTTGGGTCACCGGCAAATAATGCATTGTATTCTGGAATACGAGCAAATCTAACCATTCTAAGCTTCATAATGAAATGGTCAATCATTTCCTGAATCTGTTCTTCTGTGTACTTACCAGCTGCTAAGTCTCTTTCAATATAAATATCAAGGAATGTAGCTGTACGTCCAAGTGACATAGCTGCACCATTCTGTTCCTTAACTGCTGCAAGGTATCCAAAGTATGTCCACTGGATAGCTTCCTTAGCATCCTGTGCTGGCTTAGAAATATCAAATCCGTAGATTTCACCAAGCTTCTTTAATTCATTAAGAGCCTTTATCTGTTCTGCGATTTCTTCTCTGTCTCTAACGATGTGCTCTGTCATATCTCCAACGATTGAAGCTAACTGAGCCTTCTTATCTTCGATAAGTAAATCAACACCATATAATGCTACTCTTCTGTAGTCACCAATGATACGTCCTCTACCATAAGCATCTGGAAGACCTGTGATGATATGAGCATGTCTAGCCGCCTTCATCTCTGGTGTGTATACATCGAATACACCCTGATTGTGTGTCTTTCTCCAGTTCATAAATACATTTATAATCTCAGGATCTACTTCGTAACCATATGACTTACAAGCTGTTACAGCTGTTCTGATACCACCGAATGGCATGAAAGCTCTCTTAAGTGGCTTATCTGTCTGGAAACCAACGATCTGTTCTGTGTCTTTATTTAAGTAAGCTGCTCCATGTGAAACGATTGTTGATGGAATTGCTGTATCCATATCGAGAACGCCACCATTTTCACGTTCCTGTTTACTGAGTTCCATTACCTGTGCCCATAAATCTGTTGTTGCCTGTGTTGGACCTGCAAGGAATGATTCATCACCTTCATATGGTGTGTAGTTAAGCTGAATAAAGTCTCTTACATTAACTTCCGAAGACCATTTACCCTCTTTAAAACCATTCCACTGTGGCTGCATTTCTTTGTTCATTTTTACTTCCTCCTATTTGATTTTGCTTTCGCAATTTTATAATGAAATTATATGAAAATACATAATACAAGTCAATAGATTAGTTTGTTCTTTTAAAAAAACAATCAATATCTATCTAACACTGCCATTACTTCCTGTGCCAATGCCGGATTCTTTTGCACTACGCTTTTCAATTGTTCCTTGTATCTGTCAATAGTGTTCATATTATATTCTATTGAATTTCTCAGTTTCTGTCTTCTCACATTCAAGGTATGTCTTATATCTGTCATTTCTCTCCCATCCAAAATCGCTTCAATTTGCGACGGCCATACTGATGCATCATAAAGCCTTATACTGTTTAAGAAATCTTCCATAGATGTTATTGTTTTGAACAATTCATCATTATTCTTTTCATATGCTTCCTGTTCTTTTTTCACACTAAGATACTGAGCCCACAATTCCCCCAACTCATAGGAATTTTTCACACCATTTTTCTCATACATAAAATCCAATGTACTTTTGGCATTTACATAACGAAGTCTATATTTATTCAAAAGTCTGACTGCTTTTTGCTTTTTCATTCCGGTAAGCTTTAACTCTCCATAATACTTTTGATTTAACACTAATATTACTGCCGCTGTGGCAACAGCCATCATAACCGTTCCGTATATTGGAATCATCATATCCATCTCATAATAAACCTGTGCCACAAATAACAATACCAAAATAATACTTATTGTAACTATGGCTATTTTAAAGATGCTCTTTACAGAATTTATCATCTTCGCCGCATACTTTTCTTCTTGCTTTAACGCAAATTTTTCTCCTTCAATATTATGTAAATCCATTTTAAGCTGTTCACATATTTCTTCATTTTCTTTCATTTCTTTAAGTATGCTTTGTATATCTTTTTCCACTCTCTGCATATAAAGATATTTATCACCTGGCATTCTGGTTGTAAACTGACGCAACTCCTTTTTGCCTTCATTAAGAGTTTTTACTCTATTTGCAAAATAAAGAAGTTCTTTTTTTCTCTCGCCCTCAAGTTGTTCTATAGTCTGTATATCATTTAAATAATTGTTAACCAGCTGATATTCTCTTTTTGCATCATCTATTCTCTTTGAACATGTTGCCATTTGCTCACAACAGTTCTCAATATATGATGTTCTATCAATTTTTCTGGTATCTTTTTCTTCTTCAAGAACTTCCTCTATTATGCCTTTGTCTATTGACAAAAATGCAGTTTGTTCATCCTCATACTCTACTGAAAAATCATTATTTTCATACGCCTGCATGGCTTCATATTCTAGTTTTTTCTTTTTCCTTCCAAACAAAAAGCCCACTTATGTCACCGACCTTTCTTAGTATTCCATGGCTTTCCTATAATCTTCTTTCCATTCTGAAAGAGTTTCCGTAATCCTGTTATAATGAGTATTTAAATCTTTGTTACCTTCATACTTAAACTGTTCCATAAAAACATCATATTTTTCATCTGTACGAACCATCCTGTTAGCATTACCAAATGCTTTTTTGTAATCTTCTACCAAACGCTCTTCAATACCATACTTTTCAGCGATTTTTTCCAATTGCGCTTCATTCTTAGCCATCATTAAGGCACAAATCATATAATCTCTATACTCTTCCGTTTCCTCATCTGCATATGCTTTTTCAAAATACTGTGCCGCTTCTTTATACATAAAGAGCTTAGTATATACAACACCAATATTGCTTTTAATACGGGCATAAAACTGTAATGACATCTGCTCTTCTTTGTTATGCAAAATATTTTTATATGTGGTCAACGCAGAATCCAGCCTTCCAGCCTTCGCCATCATATCCGCTCTCACCTTTAACCTTTCCACAACAGAGGAACTGTCGAGATATGCTAACGTATTTTCGAATCGCTTAACCTCATCTTCATCATAATACGAAGAACTCTCAAGTACTTTAAGAATAATCGTTTTTAGTTTTTCTTTATGAGCAAGACATTCTTTAACTTTTTGAGCCAGTGCCGGCTGATTAATTTCATTTTCACAGAATGTCATAAAATTCTCGTCAAAGAAATCTATTGTTATCATATATGTATAATTGTATAAATAGTAACATAACTCCTCCAAGTTATATATTCTTATCGTTCCATGCTCAACATAAAAAGGGTTTTCTGCCT
>CAZESO010000155.1:0-5947 GCA_964515325.1 uncultured Roseburia sp.
ATTTTTCTCAATGACAAAATGTGCATCTGCCATTGCAGCAATTTGTGGCAAATGTGTAATACAGATAACCTGATGATTTCTACTAATAATACCAAGTTTTTCTGCAACTAAACCGGCTGTTTTTCCACTAATACCAGTATCAATTTCATCAAATATTAATGTATCAATTTCATCTTTGCCTGCAAGGATGGTCTTTATACCAAGCATAATTCTTGATAATTCACCACCTGATGCAACATTTTTAAGAGGTCTTAAAGCTTCACCCGGATTTGTTGATATCATAAATTCAACATCATCCATACCTCTTGATGTAAAATCTTCGACCGCCTCAAAATTAACCTTAAATGACACTTCCAAGAAATTCAAATCCATAAGTACTGCCACAATTTCTTTTTCAAGATTTATAGCAGCCTTTTTTCTTATAGCAGTTATCTTATTTGATAACTCCAACAAAACTTTTGATTTTTCTGCAATCTGCTTTTCCACTGCATTCCTTGCATTCTCATAATCTTTAAGTTCAGCTAACTTATCCTGTAATTCTTCATATTTTTCCAACACTTCAGCAACAGTTCTTCCATGCTTCATCTTAAGCTTGTTAATAAGATCAAGCCTTTTTAAAACTAATGCTGCATTTTCTTCATTATATGAAATATCATCAATATAATCAGCAATCGCTCTACTTATATCAGCGCATATTGAATCCAAATCCATAAGAGAGTTATAAATATTAGCAAGATTCTCATCAAAAGAGGATACCTGACCCATCAAACTAATGGCTACTGAAATTTTATCCGAAACACCATCACCATTTGATATAACATTTATACTACCTGACAATGCTTCATATATTTTCTCCTGATTCGAGAAAACTTTATAATCCTTTTCAAGCTGTTCATCTTCACCAACCTTCAGCTCAGCTTCCTCTATTTCATTAACTTCATATTCAATAAATGATAATTCTCTAATTCGCTGCTCCTCATCCATCGTAAACGAAGCCTGCTTTTTAAGAAGTTCTTTGTACTCCTTATAATTTGCTACATATTCAGCAAAAACATCCTTCAACTCATCCTGAGCAAAATCATCAAGTATTTCTAAATGCTTTGTCTTATGTAATAATGATTCGTGATCATGCTGACCATGTACATCAATTAGAAGCGCTGTCAGTTCTTTTAATTTAGTTGCTGTTTGAGTTTCCCCATTTACCTTTATTAAACTCTTTCCATTTGTTATTTTTCTGGAAATAATTATTTGCAAATCCTCATCCAGCTGAATTCCCATATCTTCAATAACATTTTTCAAAGAATCTTTATTTTCTAAATCATCAATCGAAAATACCAACTCAACCAAACCATAATCGCCAAACTTACCAACTACATCTTTGGGTAATTTACCACCTAAAGCAAGTCCTATCGACCCAATTATTATTGATTTTCCGGCACCTGTTTCACCTGTAAGTATATTAAGTCCATTTTTAAACGAAATGTCAATTTCATCAATAAGTGCCATATTTTTTACATGTAAATTTAATAACATCTTTAACCTCTTTCCAGGTCGTCCCATTATCTATCAAGTATTTTTTTCAGTCTCTCCATAACTTCAAAAACCTTCTCTTTATGCCTAATAACACACATGATTGTATCATCTCCGGCTATTGAGCCCACGATTTCACTCCAGCCCAACGCATCTACCGAAGCAGCCACCGCCATAGCCATGCCTGATGATGTCTTTATAACAACAATATTTTCAGCATAATCCATAGAAATATAACCTGCTTTCAAAACTCTGAGCAATTTATCATTAAACTCATTTTTTCTATTTTGCATAGCTACATATTTCTGTTGACTACCATTTTCTGACATTTTTGTTATACCAAGTTCTCTTAAATCACGAGAAATAGTTGCCTGAGTTACATTAAACCCACTAGCAATCAATCTATCTGCCAATTCTTCCTGGGTATATATATCATTATTTTCAATTAATTCCAATAATTTATTTTGTCTGACAGTTTTCATTGCTACTCATCTTCCTTCTCAATATTTCCAAAAATCCCACACTACTAAGCTTAACAATCTTTGTTGAAACTTCAGCTTTCTTTATAACAAGTCTATCCCCAGTAACAAGCGTACACATATGCTCTCCATCAAAATATGCTCTTCCAAGCTCATTTTCGCATTTTCTATTCTCAATGACTTCAACCTCAACAACATCTGTTGAATCAAGTATGATACTTCTTGTATTTAATGTATGCGGACAAACAGGTGTAACAACAATTAAATTAGCTGAAGGTTTAACAATGGGACCTCCGGCTGACATACTGTAAGCTGTAGAACCTGTTGGCGTAGATACTATTAGACCATCTGCTTTATATGTATTTAAATGTAAACCATTAACATACAAATTAAACTCCATAATGCTAAGTCCGCTACCACGATTTATAACTATATCATTAAGAGAAACACCTTGTGCTATAATTTTATCATCTCGAAGAACATCTCCTGAAAGCATCATTCTTGGCTCAACAACAAAATTGTCTGATATAAGCTTATCCATTGCTTCATATACATCATCCTTTTCTGTACCGGCCAAAAAACCTAATCTTCCAACATTAATACCAAGAAATGGTATGTCTGCCTGCTGTAATTCTCTTGCTGCATTTAAAAGAGTTCCATCTCCACCAAATACAACAATACACTCTGTTCCCGGCTCAATCATTTCCTTCTTTACATAGCCAGTTACAGATTTGACTTCACAACCTTTTTCTTCCATGTACTTTTTTACACGTTCACTTAATAATATACTTTCTTCTTTTTCCTCATTTGCGATTAAAAAAAACTTTCTCAAGCTTTAACAACCATACCTTTCCACAATCTTCTTTACAATAGTATCCGCATCAATGCCTGCTTCTTTTCTCAAAATCTCAACCTTTCCATGTTCAAGGTAAAGATTTGGAACTGCAATATTTAAAACATCCATATCTAATTCTGATGCATTAACATATCTTAAAACATTCTCACCAAAACTGCCATTAAGTACATTTTCTTCCATTATTACTAACAGCTTATGAGATTTAGCAAGCTCGTTTATACATTCCTGATCAAATGGTTTAACAAATCTGGCATTTATAAGAGAGCACCTATATCCCTTTTCTTTTAGCATTTCTCTTACTTGCACAGCTCTTTCAACCATATTTCCAACTGCTAAAAGTGCAATATCTTTCTCTTTGTATATAAGCTCACTTTTGCCATATTTGATTGGTTCCCTGAATTCATTTAAACCATCATAGGCTGTACCTCTTGGATATCTGATAGCAATTGGCCCATTATAATATGTTGTGTACTTAATCATATCACCTAATTCATATTTATTCTTTGGTGCCAATATACTCATATTAGGAATGCAACCTAAGTATGATAAATCAAATATACCTTGATGTGTTTCACCATCTCCGCCTACCAGACCTGCTCTGTCAATCATAAATACAACAGGCAAGTCCTGAATACAGACATCATGTAATATCTGGTCATATGCTCTCTGCAAAAATGATGAGTAAATTGCTACATATGGTTTAAGTCCTGACGCTGCAAGACCTGCTGCAAATGTAACAGCATGAGATTCAGCTATACCAACATCATAAAATCTCTCAGGAAATTCTTCCTTAAATTTCTTTAAACCTGTACCTTCAGGCATTGCCGCTGTTATCGCCACAATTTTTTTATTATCTTTCGCATATTTTGTTATATAATGAGAAAATGTATCCGTATACGTCGGCTTAGTTTTCTTCTCCAACGTCTTTCCTGTTTCTATATCAAAAGGATCAATTCCGTGATATCTTGAAGGATGCTTCTCAGCCGGAGCATATCCCTTCCCTTTTCTTGTAATAACATGTACTAATACTGCGTGATCCAGTTTCTTAGCTTCATTAAACACCTTAACCATCTGGGAAATATTATGCCCATCAACAGGTCCAAGATATGTAATGCCCATATTTTCAAATAACATTCCCGGAATAACAAGCTGTTTAATACCACTCTTTGTCTTCTTAATTTGATGAACAAGCTTTTCACCAACTATCGGAATACTGTTTAAGGTCTTAGTAACACCTTCCTTTAATCCATTATATGCATTACCTGTACGAATTCCTGATAAATATGTTGACATTCCGCCAACATTTTCAGATATAGACATCTCGTTATCATTTAACACAATAATAAAATTTCTCTTGATAGCTGCCGCATTGTTAAGGGCTTCGAATGCCATACCACCTGTAAGTGCACCATCACCAATAACTGACACAACATGTCCACTGTCATTATTTATATCCTTGCCGGCAACCAAACCAAGCCCTGCCGAAATTGATGTCGAGCTATGTCCTGTATCAAAAGCATCACATTTACTCTCTCTTCTCTTAGGAAATCCGCTCATACCACCATATGTTCTAAGCTTATCAAAACCATCTTTCCTACCTGTAAGTATCTTGTGTGTATAAGCTTGATGTCCAACATCCCAGACAATCTTATCATTTGGAAAATCCAAAACTAAATGAAGAGCCATTGTCAACTCTACAACACCTAAATTAGACGCTAAATGTCCACCACAGGACGCAATCTTGTCTAATAAAAATTCTCTTATTTCTTCAGCAAGAATTCCATACTCTGTTTTATCAAGTTTTTTTATATCATTTTCGGAAACAATCTTTTCTAATACCATTTGTTTCACTCCCAACAAGCTTATTTTTCTCTATCTATCAAGCTAATAAACAATTCTTTCAAAAATTCATTATCTCCAAGATAATCAAGAATACCCATCGCTTCTACCATAAGAGCTTTAGATATCTCTCTTGATTTCTCCACTCCGTAAATAGATACATATGTTGTCTTTTTATTCTTTTCGTCACTGAGTACAGGCTTTCCAATAACCTTACTGTCACCAATAACATCAAGAATATCATCCTGAATTTGGAATGCAAGACCAACTTTATTACCCATTTTCTCAACTAAAGCCAACTGTTCCTCGTCAGCACCTGCAAGAACTGCACCAATACTCATTGATGCTTCTAATAAAGCTGATGTCTTTTTCTTATATATGAAATCTAATGTTTCTTTTTCTATTTCACTGTCTGTTAATAATACATCAACGGTCTGACCACCAACCATTCCATCAGCACCTGCTCTTTTTGCCAAAATTTTAAATGCTCTGGCTGCACGAGGCATATCCTGTGAATATAGTATAGCCTCCGAACAGATTTCATATGCATAATTTAATAAAGCATCACCTGCAAGGATACCCATTGCATGGCCAAACTTCTTATGTGTTGTAAGTCTTCCTCTCCTGTAATCATCATCATCCATTGCTGGCAAATCATCATGTACTAATGAATATGTGTGAATCATCTCCATCGCTGCCATAAATGGCTTTACATCCTGAGCAAAATTATTAAACAACTTAGCTGTCTCCATCATAATCATTGGACGTAATCTTTTTCCGCCAGCTAAAACGCTATAATTCATTGCCTCATATATAATTTTCTGTTTGCCTTCTTCTATAGGTAAATATTCACCTATAATCTTCTCAACATATTCTACACGATTCTGTAATTCCGCTTGAAATTCCATATTAATCCTCCATTTTGAAGCAATTATTGTTCATTGACAACTTCTATTTTTTGTTCAATTTCATCTAATTGTTCATTTAACTCTTTTACCATTACAAGCCCTTTATTATAAAGCTCAAATGATTCCATAAGTCCTACATCCTGTGAATCCATATCCCTTAATATGCTTTCCAATTCATCAAATTGCTCTTCTATGGTCTTTTTCATTAACCGTTACCTCCATATTACCATCTGTAACATATATCATAAGCTTGTCACCCTTAGATACATCTTCAACTGAATTAATTTGTTTTCCATCCTTACTGCTAATGTAACCATAGCCCTTAGACAGCTTGT
>CAZESO010000156.1:0-5936 GCA_964515325.1 uncultured Roseburia sp.
CTCACTACCGAGAGCCTGACATGTTTGTATAGCCAATGTTCTTGAGTCTCCGCAAAAAATCACACCTTCAAAGGCTTCATCAAATGTCTTATTTCCATTTTTAATCTCTAAAACCAATCTTTTAGCTGCTGTTTCATCAATTGCATATTGTTTATAATTTTCTGTTTCTGTTATTTCCGAAATATCTGTGCCTTCAACTTCCAACGTTGTTGTATAACCGTTGTATTCTATTGTGAATGAATTTTCGCCCTCCTGTACAGGTCCCAATTCACCTTCCCAACTTGTTATCTCCTTTTTACCGCCATCCTCAAATACTCCATATACTTTAATTATATTTCTATTCAAATATGTTCCGGTATAACAGGCCGTTCCCCTATATTCAGCAATAATATTTTTTATTATCTTATAAGTACCATCATCATCTATCAGCGTATTTGCTGTTGCCTGTGCATTAGCCTCTTTTTGCTTATTAGTGATAATAACTATGCCCACTGAACATACTATCAAAAGTATAGTGCAAAATATTACCAAATATCTGTCGAATAACAAACTTCTTCTTGCTCTTTTTGAACCTTTCATATTCTCTTTCCTACCTTAAATTAATTTACTGTATACTCATAAGTTGTAGTTAAAATATTGTATCTGTTATCTGTTGCAGCATTCATATCAACATAACCTATAATTTCAACAATATCACCCTTTTTGTATTCAGTAAGTTCCCTTTTTATGCTAAATAATACATTCTCTTTTATAAACTGACTACATTGAGAATTATCTAACACAATCTTTCCGGTTACCTCATTATATTCTACAATAAGATCCTTAAATATATCCAAATCCGTCCCTTCCTGCAAATCCGATATCTTATACTCTAATTTAGTTTTATTAAACTTCAGACCTACTGTATCTTCAATGGTTATTGTAATGATATCACCATTTGACAACATGTTTTTCTGACTGACCTTGTATTTAAAATCCGACAAATCTATGTCTGCCTGTTCCAAAAAATCAGAGTTTACTGTAACATTTGCATATCCATAATTCTCAGTTCCAAGCAATTCCACAACAAAAACCTGATTAATATCATAGATATTTTTCTTATTATCATCAACTCTAATTAAACACAGTATCACAATCAGCAAGGTTAATATTGTCAAAACCGTACCAACCAAAATTGGAATTTTGTTCTTCTTAATCATAAAACATATTCCTCTTACAATTATTGTAGGTTGCAATACTTGAAATCGCACCTAAATAATTATTATACAACAATATAAAATATTTTTCCATAAAATTCAAAAACTTTAATTGATTAGCTTTTGTTTTGTGCTATAATGTAATAAATTATTCATCTTTTGGAGGTAAGTAATGAAGAATTATACATATGGTTTTATCGGTCTTGGACTTATTGGCGCTTCCATCGCCAAAGCTCTTCGCCGTGTTTATAAAGATTGCACCATCATAGGCTATAACCGAAGCGAAAAGAACAGAACTCTTGCCCTGGCTGATGGCACAGCAAATATTGTTACAGATAAAATAGATGACAATTTTTGTAATTGTGATTTCATTTTCCTCTGCACCCCTGTTGAATACAATTGCCAATATTTAAAGGACTTAAAGAAATTTATCAAAAAAGATTGTATTATAACTGATGTTGGAAGCGTTAAGGAAAACATCCATCAAATTGTCATAGAAGAAAATCTTGAAGCTAATTTTATCGGTGGACACCCTATGGCAGGTTCTGAGAAAACAGGTTATGAACATTCAAGTGACCGTTTATGTGAAAATGCATTTTATGCAATCACTCCTACTTCTCAAACTAATGAAGCTAAGCTTATAGAATACAAACAAATAGTAAGTGATATTGGCGCCATTCCTGTCATTTTACCTTACGCGGAACATGATTATGTAGTTGCAGGTATTTCTCACCTTCCACATATCATTGCTTCTCAATTGGTAAACCTTGTTCATGACAATGATGTTTCAAACCATACTATGCATCAATTGGCAGCTGGTGGTTTCAAAGATATTACAAGAATTGCGTCTTCATCTTCTGCAATGTGGGAACAGATATGTATGACAAATACTAAAAATATTGTTGATTTGCTTGATAAATATATTAGTATTTTAAATATTACCAGAGATGAGCTTTCAGCCGGAAATGGCAAATTCATTTACGATATGTTTACCGACAGTCGCGAATATCGCGATACTTTTACAGACAGAGGACATGGTCCTATTAAAAAAGCTTATCGTCTTTACACAGACATAGTTGATGAAACTGGTGCTATTGCAAGAATATCTACAATTTTAGCATTAAATAAAATCAACATCAAAAACATTGGTATTACAAATAACAGAGAATTTCAAGAAGGTGTACTTGCCATAGAATTTTCTTCTCAGGAAGACAAAGATATGGCTAAAGATACTTTAGAAAAATTCGGTTTTACTGTTCATAATCCAAAGTAACAAAGTGGCTCGTTGGCATTTACCAGCGAGCCTTCCTTAATGTCTTAACATAAACTTTCTACAACTTCAAAATATTCCTCAAATGTCTTCTTACAACACATTGGATTTTTAATAACAATTCCCTCACTAGCAAGTCCCGTAACCGTAAATGCCATTGCTACCCTATGATCATCATAAGTCTCGATTTCAGCCGGATTAACATCGCCACCAAAAATCACAATAGCATCTTCACCTTCCTTAACACTAATACCCATTCTTGTAAGTTCTGTTGCCATAGCATGTAGTCTGTCACATTCCTGACCTCTAAGATGAGCAACATTTCGTATTACAACAGGCGAATTAGCAAATGGTGCAATAGCTGCCAATGTAAGCGCCTGGTCTGAAAAATTATTCATATCAATGTCTATACCTCGTAGCTCGCCTTTTTCAGGTCCAAGTACTTCTATTCCATTTTCTGTATCTTCTACGATACATCCCATTTTTTCTAACAATCTAATAAATTGTATATCACCCTGCATACTGTCAAAATGAACATTTTTTACAAGTGCTTTACAACCATTTGTTGCTGCCATTGCATAAAAATAACATGCAGCGGATACATCCGGTTCAATCTGATATTCTACACCTGTATACGCTTCATCAGAAACATAATATTCACCATTTTCAAAAGCTACGAGCTTTCCAAATGATGCCATCATCTTTCTGGTAATATCTATGTACGAGCCTGTTTTCTTTTCACTTGTAATGTTTATCTTTATACCACCCTTTACAAGCATTCCAGTCATAAGAAGAGCACTTAAAAACTGGCTGCTCTTACTGATATCAAGATTTATCTCATTCTTTAATCCTGCATTACCGCCTGTTACAATTGGTAAACATCCTTCATTTTCCAAATATTCAATATTTGCCCCCATTGAAACAAGAGCATCAAATAATGGCTTCATGGGTCTTTTCTTCATCTGTTCAGAAGCATTTATAACAAATCTTCCATCAGATAAAGCAAGATATGCTGTTAAAAATCTGGCAGCAGTACCTGCACTGCCCACATAAACCTCTGCTTCTTTTTTAGGTATATTTCCACCCAGACCTTCTACCACAATCTCTTTTTCTTCTTCGTTAATATCTACAGTAAATCCCAAATCTACCAGTGCCTGCAAAAAATGTCTTGAATCATCACTGAACAATACACCTTTTAGCTTTGTCTTTCCTTTAGTCATAGCTGCTATAAGAAGCGCTCTGTTTGTAATACTTTTCGAACCCGGTACTGAAACCTTTATATCTTTTGTTTTTAATTTTTTAACTTTATATTCCTGCATTTCTTTGTTTTCCTTTAATTTTACACTATAATCATAGCATCGCCAAAGCTGAAGAATCTATATTTATCCTCAACAGCCTTCTCGTATGCATTAAGCATTATCTCTCTTGTAGAAAATGCTGAAACCAACATAAGAAGTGTTGACTCAGGTAAATGGAAATTTGTTATAAGTCCATCTATCATTTTAAACTTATATCCCGGATATATAAATATATCTGTATTTCTGCATTCAGCTCTTAATACTCCATTTTCATCCGTAGCTGATTCAAGAGTTCTACAGCTTGTTGTTCCTACAGCAATTACTCTCTTACCATTTTTCTTTGCATTATTAATCTTTTGCGCCTCTGATTCTTCTATCATATAGAATTCTGAATGCATATGATGCTCAAGTATATTATCAACCTTAACAGGTCTAAATGTACCAAGTCCTACATGCAATGTTACATTTGCAATAATAATTCCTTTATCTTCAATCTTCTGCAATAATTCCTTAGTGAAATGTAATCCTGCTGTCGGTGCCGCTGCAGAACCTTCATGTTTAGCATATACTGTCTGATATCTATTCTTATCCTGAAGCTTATGTGTAATATATGGTGGTAATGGCATCTGACCCAGCTTATCAAGTATCTCTTCAAATATACCTTCATATTCAAACTGTATAAGTCTGTTTCCTTCTTCAACCACATCAATTACAGTACCTACAAGAAGTCCTTCGCCAAACAATATCTTTGTTCCCACCTTACACTTCTTACCAGGCTTAACTAAAGTTTCCCAAATATCATTTTCTCTTCTCTTTAACAATAACACCTCAATAACAGCACCTGTGCCTTCTCTTTCTCCCATAAGTCTTGCAGGGATAACCTTTGTATTATTGATTACAAGACAATCACCTTCATTTAAGTAATCTATAACATCCTTAAATATTTTATGCTCTATCTCACCACTTTTTCTATTTACATGCATTAATCTGCTTGATGATCTATCCTCTATTGGATCCTGAGCTATAAGCTCTTCCGGCAAATCATAATAAAAATCTTTAAGCTGCATTGCTTTTCTCCATTCTATTTAATAACTACATCTGTATAATAATGTGTCAATATTTCCACATAATCAAATCCGTTTTCAGCCATTCCCAAAGCTCCTGACTGACTCATTCCTATTCCGTGTCCATATCCCATTCCTGCAAGATAATACGTATCACCATTATCCGGTGTTACTCTAGGATAATTAGTAAGATTATCAGCACTAAGTACCACATACTGTTCAAGATTAGCAGATGCTTTTGTACTTTCGCCATTTCCACTAATTATATATGAATCGCTTATCTTGGCAGCTCCTACTGTATCATCCGACACAATTGATACATAATCAGGATTATCTCCATATTTTACTACTTTATATTTTGTACTATAAAGACTAAAATACAACCTTAGCTGTTCACCTGTTAATGTGTGTCTCCCCTTATCTCCTACAATTTCCATAGCATAAACTCTTCCTGATGCTGTATATATATTAGGACGTATATCAATAACATTTCCTATA
This sequence comes from uncultured Roseburia sp., assembly GCA_964515325.1. GTDB lineage: Bacteria > Bacillota > Clostridia > Lachnospirales > Lachnospiraceae > SVEL01. The sequence continues at coordinate 5,327 of CAZESO010000156.1, forward strand.
TCTATATTATTCTCATACAAAAGCTGTTCTATCTCATCATTATTAAAGCTCATAATCCAAGGTGCTAATTCCGGAGTAAGCTCAAATATGTCGGATACCTGTCTTAAATATCCTTGAGGACTTCCCCAAACATCTTCTACATTTTCTGTACTTCCTCCACTGGTTGATGAATAATAGCCCTTTACAGGCTCCCCTTTATAGTAAATAATTTTTCCTGTTGTGGCTTCAACTGCTTGTATACTTCGCTCATGCTCACTACCATAACCTCTATACACCTGACTTGCTGTAGTGTCATTAATAGTATATGGCTCATCCACATTTGTAGCCCCACCATATCCTGTAGAACATACTGCATAACTTCTTGCACACACTGCCTGTGCTTTTAATGCTTCCATATGCCAGCTTGCTGTCATTTCACAAGCAACAACACTATAAAGATATTCTTCCAATTCTACCACATTAACAGTCTTCAAACTGCTGTTTCCATAGGTTCCAATTTCAATTCTTCCTCGATATTGTCTTTCTCCAAGGTCTACATAAACTTCCTTACCCGATGCAAATTGAGGATACTGACCTCTACCATCAATTGTATAGATAATATCCGTATCTC
>CAZESO010000157.1:0-531 GCA_964515325.1 uncultured Roseburia sp.
ACTTACAACAAGACGCAAGTTAGCTTCGATGAGTCTTTCTTTCGCTGCCACATCACCTTCAGCTTTTCTCTTTGCAAGACGAAGCTCTTCTTCTGCTGTCAAAAGTGGAACTGTACCTATTTCCTTAAGATACATTCTTACAGGATCTTCTGTTCCAATTCCCTCAAGTAAATCAATGGCATCTAAATCTATATTTTCTTCTAAATCATCGAAATCATCTTCTGTCGGTTCCAATAGCAAATCATCATTTGGATCATCTGCCATCATGGCTAATACATCTATTTTATTTTCTTCCAGATATTGATATACAGCCTCCATCTGCTCTGTAGTCATCTCGAAGCCTTTGAATACATTATCAACATCTGATACTTCTAATACACCTTTTTTCTGGTTTCCTAATTCAACTAATTGTTTTAGACATTCCAAAAATTTCTCTTCGTTCATAAAGATATCCTTCCTTTTTCCCTTGTACAGCTATCTATACTCCTACTTTTTTCTTTTTTCTTAATCCTGACATAATTCTAACGGCTC
>CAZESO010000157.1:541-5870 GCA_964515325.1 uncultured Roseburia sp.
GTGTATGCGTACCTCCACTTTCGCCGTCCAATGTCCATGCCACCGGTTCCTCTGATGTGATAGTTAAAGATGAAGCTTTAAACCTATACACATTTTCACTCTTCTTCTTTGTATTCACTAATGCTTCAAGAATATTTTCAAGTTCAACCGCATTCTTAGTAGCTTTAACAAGTGTAACTTCAAACAAGCCATCATTCAAGACAATATTATTACCTGTTATAAGCTGAAATCCAGCTACTGACTTGGTATTGCTAATCATTCCAAACATGAAATTATCTTCAATAACCCTTCCATCAAATCGAATCTTCATTCTATATGACTTGTTTACATCCGCAATTGTCTTTATACCTTCTATTAAGTATGCTGTATGTCCAATCGCATTCTTTAAAGCTTGCGATGTCTGATACGAAACCGCTGTAAATATACCAAAAGCTGCTATATATATGAAATTTTCATTATTAAAGCTACCAACATCAACACTTATAGGTGTTCCCTTTATAGCTACTTTAGTGCTATTCTCTATAGTCTTTGGCAGTTTAATACTTGTTGCAAAATCATTGGTAGAGCCAGATGGAATATAACCTATAACGATATTCTTGTCAATATCCATTACACCTGAAATAACCTCATTGAGTGTTCCATCACCGCCACTACACACAATCATATTAAATTTCTTTCCAATTTCTTTTACTTTTCGTCTTGCATCTCCTGCACACTGAGTTGGATATGCTTCAACCCTATAACCCTCTTTAACAAAAGTATCAATAATGTCTGCAAGATGGTTTTTTATCTTTGCCTTACCTGATTTGGCATTGTATATGAATAATAATTTCTTTTTCATTATCAAATACCTTTCTTATAAATACTCTTAAACAATTTCTGAAAATACTTTATCTATCTGCGCCATCATATCACTTATTTTTACCCGGTTTGGACATAATCCTTCACAAGCTTTACAATTTTTACATAGATCAGCTTTAAGTTTGTTGGTTGAATACAATCTTAACGCCTCTTCCTTGCCTTTTATAGCCAACTGATTGTAAGCATCTAATATTCTTGGAATATTTATTCCAACAGGACATGGCATACAGTACGAACATTTATTACAATATACTAATGGTACTGTATCATAAATCAACTTAGCATTCTCAAGCATCTCCACTTCCTTAGGAAATAACATTCCAACTGATGAACGTTCTGCATTAATAACATTTTCCTCAAGTTGTTCCAAATTTTCCACTCCGGAAAGGGCTACACTCACCTCTTGCTTATCCCATACAAAATCATACGCCCATTCTAAGGCTGATTTTACATCCCATAATGTATTAGCTACATTTACAGGAGGAGCTGCAAGCTTACCACCACATAGTACTTCCATAACAACTACAGCAACACCTTTTTCAGCTGCAAGCTTCATTCCTTCCATCGTAGCTTCTTTATCATAATTAAGATAATTCATCTGTATTTGACAAAAATCCCAATTATATATTCTAAGCGCCGTATCAAACATTTCATAATTATCATGAAATGTAAATCCTGCATGTTTTATTTTACCAGCCTTCTTCGCTTCGTCCATCTTATCAAGAAGTTTATATGTAAGAACCACATCATTCCAATTAATAGAATTTAATGAATGAAACATATAAAAATCAATATAAGAAACACCCAATCGTTCCAGCTGTTCATTTAAAATATTATCAAAATCCTCCGGACTATTAATCATCCACAACGGACACTTGGTTGCAATATAAGCGCGTTCTCTATATCCATCAGACAATGCACTGCCAACAATTTTCTCAGCATCTCCATCATAATAAGAATATGCTGTATCAATATAGTTAATACCTTTATCTATGGCACTTCTGATAATCTCTATTGACTTATGCGCATCGACCGCAATCCTTCCATCATCACCAATCTTCGTAGGAAGCTTCTTAGTTCCTATACCCAAGGCAGAAATATTGAGGCCTGTCTTTCCAAACTTTCTATATTGCATATTCCAAATACACCTACTCTATATATGCTTAATTATTTACCACAGCAGAATTTGTACTTCTTACCTGAACCACATGGACACTTATCATTTCTTCCGATTTTCTTTTCCTTTACAACTGTATGAGCATTCTTCTGCTCCTTGTAAAGTTCTTTTCTTCTGTTTTCATCCGGAATAAGAGTATTCCACGCTTCTAATGTATATAACCATTCAGCTCTTGCTTCAACCATGTTCTTGTAAAGAAGCTCAATGTCATATCCTAAATTAACTTCTGTATCTTCTGTCATTTCTTCGATTGGATTTGGATTCTTAAGAGAATCATTAATACCATCAAGGAAACCAACCATAATAAGAAGTTCTACATTATATTTTTCAGCAAGCTCTTTAACTGTTCCTGTAACAACATTTTCAGGCTCAGCTAAAATCTGCTCATAAATTCCCTTTTCAAGATTGAAATAGTTCGCCCAAAACATATCGCTTTCTCTCTGGCTCTTCTGTGCACCATATGCAATACCTCTCCATGTTTCAAGCAATGTGTACTTCTGTTCGTTCTGATTTTCCATCATTATCCTCCATTCCGATATACATATATCGTGTCAAAATTTGTCAATCAATAAACAATTATATCACATTTCTAAAATATTTACAATTCCAAATTTTACTTGTGTATACATTCGAAAAGTGGGTGTTGGTGCTCGCATTTTAAGTTTATATGTGAGTATACTCTGTTTTGAGGTATTCCCAATTTTAGAGAGATGATTTTGGAGATTTCTAATGCTTGTTCCCACGATTCTTTTATTGTTGTATGTCCTTTATATGTCGTACATTGGTGCATTATGTGTTCGCCGAAGTGTTGCACATTCTTTGAAGCGATTTCGTAATTTTCTTGTCAGCGCATAACAATGAATGTAGCTTTGAGGGAGCACTGTTTGCAGCGCGCTTGTTTCTCGTTTATTTATCATATATACAAGCGCGCAAGTTCGCGTCCGAAAAGCTTAATATAATCTTTGTGATGCGCTGACTTAGAAAATAGAAATCACTTCACTATGTGCACACTCGGCTGTACACATAATACACCAAAGTTCGCCTTTATAAATGACATCAACTTAATCGTGGGAACTAACGCAAAGAAATCTCATAAAATCACTCTATAAATTGTCCACACCTCAAAACAGAGCACACTCAATAAAAAAATCTAATGCGAGCACCAACACCCACTTTTCCAATTAAAATCACTTGGAAAATAATAATCTTTATGCTATTATTAATCCTAAGCTTATGTTTACGAAAGGAATTATATTATGAAACGAATTTTAGCTATATTGACTATTATCATTCTCGTTGGTTTATATATTACAACTCTTGTTGCTGCCATTACCGGCACACCTAACAGCAATACTTTGTTTATGGCCGCGCTTATGGCTTCTGTTATTTTACCGGTATTACTATTTGCAATCTTTCATACTTATGACTTAATTAAGTCCCTCAATGAAAAAAAGAAATCGTCGCAAAATAGCGACGACTCCTCAACTACTGAATAATATTCACGGTAGCACTTGTGCCTAGTCTGTCAGCTCCGGCTTCAACCATCGCCTGGGCTGTTGCAGCATCTCGTATACCACCTGATGCTTTTACCATGCACACATTACCAACAGTTTTTCGCATAAGTGCAACATCTTTTGTTGTCGCACCACTGGTACTGAAACCTGTTGATGTTTTCACAAAGTCTGCACCAGCTTTCATAGAAAGCTGGCAGGCTTTTTCTTTTTCATCATCTGATAAAAGACAAGTTTCGATGATTACTTTTAATGTAACCTCTCCACAAGCTTCTTTTACATCCCTTATATCTTTTTCGACATAATCATAATCCTTGTCCTTCAAGGCTCCTACATTAATAACCATATCAATTTCTGTAGCACCATCAGCGATTGCCTCTTTAGTCTCAAACACCTTAACCTCCGTAGATACAGAACCCAAAGGAAATCCTACTACAGTACAAACCTTCACATCGCTTCCCTGCAAAAGTTCAGCAACCATTTTTGTTCTGTACTGATTAACGCATACAGATGCAAAGTTACATTCCAAAGCTTCCTTGCAAATTTTTTCAACTGCTTCCTTTGATGCATCCGGTTTTAAAATTGTATGATCAAATAATTTACTATTTAACATAAATACACTTCTTATCTATAAATAATATCTTCTCTGCTTGGACCGTTAGAAACCATTGAAATCTTAACACCAAGTTCTTTTTCAATAAACTCAATGTACTTCTTACAGTTCTCAGGAAGCTTGTCATATTCCTTAATGCCACTTACATCTTCCTTCCAACCTGGAAGCACTTCATATACAGGTTTAGCCTTTGCAAGCATTGTTGTATTTGGGAATTCCTTTGTAATTTCGCCGTCGATTTCATAACCAACACAAACCGGAAGTTCATCAAGATATCCAAGTACGTCAATTACTGTTAAAGCAACCTCTGTAGCACCCTGCATCTTAACACCATATCTTGAAGCAACACAGTCAAACCATCCCATTCTTCTTGGTCGTCCTGTTGTAGCACCAAACTCACCGCCGTCACCACCGCGCTTTCTAAGTTCGTCAGCTTCTTCACCAAAGATTTCACTAACGAATGCGCCTGCACCAACTGCACTTGAATACGCCTTACAAACAGCGATTATATTCTTAATCTCATATGGAGGAATACCAGCACCTACTGCACCATATCCAGCAAGCGTAGATGAAGATGTAACCATTGGATAAATACCAAAGTCTGTATCCTTCAATGTACCAAGCTGTCCTTCAAGAAGAACTGTCTTGTCTTCCTTCAATGCTTCACGAATAACTACTGCTGTATCTGCTACAAATGGAGCAATCATATCTCTGTAGTTATGTAATGTGTCTAATAATTCATTCTTATCAATTGGATCCTTGTGATATAAATGCTGTAAGATAATGTTCTTTAATTCACATACTCTTTCAACCTTTTCTACAAGAACTTCTTCATCAAAAAGCTCTGAAACCTGGAAACCAATCTTTGAATATTTATCTGAATAAAATGGAGCAATTCCTGACTTTGTTGAGCCGAAAGCCTTGCCACCAAGTCTTTCTTCTTCACAAGCGTCAAAAAGCTGATGGTATGGCATAACAATCTGTGCCCTATCCGATACCAAAATCTTTGGCATTGGAACACCCTTTGATACAACTTCATTAAGTTCCTTAATCAAATCAGGTATATTTAAAGCAACACCATTACCTATAATGCTAGTAGTATGATCGTAAAAAATACCTGATGGAAGTATATGTAACGCAAACTTACCATACTTATTCTTTATTGTA
>CAZESO010000158.1:0-5812 GCA_964515325.1 uncultured Roseburia sp.
GTTGTCTCGTATGAAATATATTAACAGATGGGGACTTATGCGTAATACCATAGATGAAAATATTGCAGAGCACAGCCTTGACACAGCTATTATTGCTCATGGGCTTGCAGTTATCAGCAATACATATTTTGAAGGTCATGTGGATGCGGAGAGAGTTGCCGTGCTTGCTATGTTTCATGATACAACAGAGATTATAACAGGCGATTTGCCTACTCCAATTAAATATTTTGCACCTGAGATAAAGGTTGCATATAAGAATGTGGAAGCAGCTGCTGGAAAGCAGTTGCTGTCTGCTTTACCGAAGGAAATGCGTTATTCATATGAAGACCTTTTGTTGCCTGACGAGGAAGAAAAGGATTTATGGAAATTTGTTAAGGCGGCAGATAAGATTTCGGCATATATCAAATGTGTTGAAGAAAAACGAATGGGTAATACAGACTTTGAAGCAGCAGAAACAGCTACATTGAAAGCGGTAAAGGATATGAATATGAAGGAAGTAGATTATTTCCTTGAAAAGTTTATGCCTGCTTACAGCTTAACCTTAGATGAGCAGTCAGAGAAATAAAATTGAGAAAGTATTGTGTATAGCACAGAATAGGTGAAATATGTCCAAGGCATTATATATAGCGGAGAAGCCAAGTGTAGCGGCGGAATTTGCAAAGGCATTAAAACTTAATACTCGTAGAAGCGATGGCTATATGGAAGCTGATAATGCTATAGTTACATGGTGTGTTGGACATTTAGTAACTATGAGCTATCCGGAGGTCTATGATGAAACATTGAAAAAATGGAGTCTTAATACACTTCCATTTTTACCTGAGAAGTTTTTGTATGAGATTATTCCTGATGTTTCTAAGCAGTTTGAAATAGTTAAAACTCTTTTGAATAGAGATGATGTGGATTGTATTTATGTCTGTACCGACTCGGGACGAGAAGGAGAATATATTTACAGACTTGTGGAACAGGAAGCTCATGTAGAAGGAAAGCAAAGAAAGAGAGTATGGATTGACTCCCAGACAGAAGAAGAAATATTAAGAGGTATTAAGGAGGCTAAGGATTTATCTGAATATGATAATCTTTCGGCGGCGGCATATCTTAGAGCCAAAGAAGATTATCTTATGGGTATAAATTTCTCCAGACTTTTAACTCTTAAATATAGCAATACCCTTATGCCTTATGTTGATAACAAATGGAAGGCCATAGCGGTTGGTCGTGTTATGACCTGTGTACTTGGAATGGTTGTAAGACGAGAAAGAGAGATACGAGATTTCGTAAAGACTCCATTTTTTAGAGTTTTATCAAAGATGAATCTTGATGATTTTAATTTTGAAGCTGAATGGAGAAGTCAGGAGAAATCGAAGTATTATATGAGTCCATTTTTGTATAAGGAAAATGGATTTAAGGAAAAAGAAAAAGCAGAAGAGCTTATAAATGAAATTACACCTCTTCTTAATGGTGGTATGAAGATTGAATCTATTGAGAAGAAGAAGGAAACCAAGAATCCACCGCTGTTATTTAACCTGGCAGAATTACAGAATGAGTGCTCAAAGCTATTTAAGATAAGTCCTGATGAAACTCTTAGAATTACACAGGATTTATATGAAAAGAAAATGGTAACTTATCCTAGAACTGATGCCAGAGTATTGTCTACAGCAGTTGCTAAGGAAATACAGAAAAATATCAGCGGACTTAAGAATATCAGTACATTTAAAGGTTTTGCTGAATATATTCTTGAGAATGGAGCATATAAAAATCTTGCTAAGACTAAGTATGTTAATGATAAGCAGATTACAGACCATTACGCGATTATTCCTACAGGACAGGGAGCAGGTGAGCTTGCTAAATTGCCTCAGATATCAGCTAAGGTGTATGGTCTTATAGTAAGAAGATTTTTGAGTATTTTCTATCCTGCGGCTACTTATCAGAAGGTTAGTCTTTCTTGTGGGGTGGAAGTATCAGAGTTTTCAGAGCTTTTTTATGCAAGCTTTAAGGTACTTGTGGACGAAGGCTATTTAAAGGTGGCTTCTGTTGCAAAAAAGGATAAGAGTGAAGCTTCAGAAGAAAGTCCGGAAGATGATGGAAAGGCAGATATTACCGTTATTGAAAAGTTGAAAAAGCTTAAAAAAGGTGATATATTATCTTGTCAGGAATTGTTTATAAAGGAAGGAGAAACATCTCCACCGAAACGATATAATTCAGGCTCAATAATCTTGGCAATGGAAAATGCAGGACAGCTTATTGAAGATGAGGATTTGCGTGCTCAGATAAAGGGTAGCGGAATCGGAACCAGTGCAACCAGAGCTGAAATATTGAAAAAGCTTATAAACAATGACTACATTAAATTAAATAAGAAAACACAGATTATTACACCGTCAATGCTTGGTGAAATGATCTTTGATATAGTTAGTAATTCCATAAAATCCTTACTTAATCCGGAATTAACGGCAAGTTGGGAACTGGGACTTACAAGAGTAGCAGAAGGAACTGTTACATCGGATGAGTATATGGAAAAGCTAAACGGATTTGTGGCTAAGAGAGTCGATAATGTTAAACGATTAAACAACCAGTCGCAAATGAGAATATATTACGATAATATTGCTAAAATTTATAAGTAATGAAAGGGGATAATGTTTCATGTGTGGTATCGTAGGATATGTAGGTGAAAAGGATTGTGCAGAAATCCTTATAAATGCCTTATCAAAATTGGAGTATAGAGGATACGACTCTGCAGGTATTGCTGTATTTGACAAAGGAAGAATTGTAGTAGAAAAAACAAAGGGAAGATTAGCTGACCTTGAAGATAAGTTGAAAGTGACTTACAGACCGGAGGGTACATGTGGTATTGGTCATACAAGATGGGCAACACATGGTGAACCATCTGATATTAATTCACATCCTCATGGAAATAAAAAGATTACAATAGTACACAATGGTATTATTGAAAATTATAGTAAGATTAAGAATTTTCTTATAGACAAAGGCTATGTATTTGAATCCGAAACAGATACAGAAACAGTTGCAAAGCTTCTTGATTACTACTATGAGGGAAATCCTATTGATACAATAAAGAAGGTTCTTGGTGAAATTGAAGGTTCATACGGACTTGGAATTATGTTTGCAGATTTTCCGGAGAAAATATTTGCAGTAAGAAAGGATAGTCCGCTTATTGTTGGTGTTGGTGAAGGCGAAAATTTCATTGCGTCTGATGTGCCTGCAATACTTAAATATACAAGAAATTATTATCTTATTGAACAGGATGAAATTGTAACTTTGTCAAAAGATGAGGTTATTATTCAGGATGTTCATGGCAAAGTTCTTGATAAAGAGCTTAAATATGCTGATTGGGATGAAGAGTCTGCTGAAAAAGGCGGATATGAGCATTTCATGCTTAAAGAAATTCATGAACAGCCAACAGCACTTAGAACAACTATTATGCCAAGAGTTCTTAATGGAATGCCATTTCTTGAAGAATGTGGAATTACAACAGATATGCTTAAATTATACAATAAGGTATTTATTGTTGCCTGTGGTACAGCTATGCATGCAGGTATGGTTGGCAAATATCTTATTGAGAGAATAGCAAGAGTTGATGTAACTGTGGATATTGCTTCGGAATTTAGATACAGAAATCCTATTATCAGCTCAAAGGATTTGGTAATTCTTATTTCACAGTCAGGTGAAACGGCTGATACCAAAGCGGTATTAAGGCTTGCTAAGGAGCATAGAGCTACAACATTATCAATTGTTAATGTAAAAGGTTCTTCAATTGCCAGAGAATCAGACTTTGTAATATACACACATGCAGGTCCGGAAATATCAGTTGCATCTACAAAAGCATATACAGTGCAGCTTTCTATTATGTATTTACTTACATTTCAGCTTGCGTTTGCAAGAGGGAAGATTACAGAAGAGGAATGTAGAGAATACACCAGTAAGTTAATTGAATTGCCTGACAAGCTTGAAGAGGTATTAAAGCTTAAAGAGCAATGTCAGTATGCAGCGTCAAAGCTTGTTAATGCTGACAGCTTACTGTACATTGGCAGAGGTCTTGACTATGCCCTTAGTATGGAAGGTTCGCTTAAATTAAAGGAAATTTCATATATTCATTCTGAGTCTTATGCAGCAGGTGAATTGAAGCATGGAACAATTTCACTTGTTACAGAACATATGCCTGTAATTGCTGTTGCAACTCAGGAGGATTTATTTGATAAAACTATCAGTAATGTTAAGGAAGTTAAGGCTAGAGGTGCGCACGTTTTGATGATTTGCAAGGAAAACGCAGAATATGACGAAGGGGCGGTTGATTATGTAATTAAGCTTCCTGTGGCAGATAATATTTTTATGCCTATTATAACAGCTGTTCCATTGCAGTTCATAGCATATTACACGTCAGTACTTAAAGGTTGTGATGTTGATAAGCCTAGAAATCTTGCAAAGTCAGTGACAGTTGAATAATGATTTTATATAAGAGACATTTTGCAATTAGTAACAACTAAAGTGAAGTGTCTCTTTTTGGTACATAACAAATGTTAAATTCAATCAAATTTCAATCTTTATGATTTATGGTATAATGAGAAAAGAGGAGGTGTTAAAAAATGAAAATTTTACTTGTAGAAGATGAAAAGAGAATGGCACAGGCATTAACGGAGATTCTGCGTCTTGAAAAGTATGAGGTTGATCATTGTGCAGATGGAATATCAGGATTGGCATCAGTTGAAAGTAATATATATGATATTGTTATTTTAGATGTTATGCTTCCGGGCATGAACGGATATGAGATTGCAAGGAAAGCAAGACAGAAAGGGGTTCGTACACCCATTCTTATGCTGACTGCAAAAAGTGAAGTTGATGATAAAGTCATGGGGCTGGATTGTGGTGCAGACGATTATCTTACAAAGCCATTTATGACTAAGGAATTACTTGCAAGATTGCGCGCTTTGGTAAGAAGGAACATAAATACACCTGATGGAACATTGAAGTTTGGGGATATATGTCTTGATACAAATACACTAAACCTTTTATGTGTGTCAAACGGTCAGAGTGTGAGACTTAGTGATAAGGAATATCGTATTCTTGAATATCTTATTGCTAATCAGGGGCAGATACTCAACCGCGAGCAGCTTGCTGTGAAGATATGGGGTTTTGAAAGCGATTCTGAATATAATAATGTTGAGGTATATATGTCATTTACCAGAAAGAAATTATCATTTGTAGGAGCAAAAACAGAGATTAAAGCCGTACGAGGAATGGGATATGAATTGAGGTGTGATAATGTTTAAGGAATCACGAATTAAAATTGTTGTTGCCATTATGTCAGTTTTGGTATTGCTATTTTTGGGAACACTTGTTGTTATTTATAGTTCCAGCTACATAGAAGTTTCTGCAAATAATTATAAGATGCTTGAACAACATGCTGAATTATATTCTCTACAGCAGCAAAAAGATGATGGAAATTTTTATGGTGAAAAAGATTTTCCGGTCGAAATTCCAAATGAAATGAATTCGATTGATGAAGGAATGAAGGGCGAGCCTGGTGTTCCAAGATTTGAAGATACTCATGCATTTCAATTGTCTACATTTTATTCTGTGGCGATTTCTGACAATGGAGAAATCTTGGCAATTGATAATGGAGATAAAGAAGTTTATGAAGAAGAGACTTTAGAGGCTTACGCATTAGAAATTATTGAAAATGCGAAAAATAGAGGAACTATAGATAGTTTGATTTATTTAAAGTCAGAAAAGAATGGTTATATGCTGGTTGTTTTTATGGATAATACCATAATGAGAGAAAGTATAACAACTTTATTCAGAT
>CAZESO010000159.1:0-5811 GCA_964515325.1 uncultured Roseburia sp.
CGCAACAAAGAAGAAAAAATAATTTAACAATTATTTGAAGTGCCGCTATTAAGCGGCACTTTCGTTATGTGTGGAGGGAATATGAGATTAGATAAATATTTAAAGGTTTCAAGACTTATAAAAAGAAGAACAGTTGCGAACGAAGCATGTGATGCAGGCAGAGTGTTTGTAAATGATAAGCCTGCCAAGGCATCGGTGAATGTTAAAGTAGGAGATATAATCGAGATACAGTTTGGTACAAGAAATGTTAAGGTTGAAGTTACAACTGTAGCAGAAACGGTTAAGAAAGAAGAAGCTAAGGAAATGTACAAAGAATTGTCATAATGTTGTAGTAAATATAATATATTTAATAAAAACCATAAGAATAGGTTAAGGTTTTGTTGAATATGGAAGAAAAAATAGGACAGAAAAATCATAAATTGCAGATTACAGATCGTAAACAAGGCTTGATATCAGGAGTTAAGGATGTAATATCGTTTGATACGGAAACAATACTTTTAGATACTTGTATGGGATTGTTGTCGATAAAAGGCAAGGATTTACATGTGAAAAGGTTGACTCTTGAAAGAGGTGAAGTTGATATCGAAGGTGAATTTGACAGCTTTACATATAGTCAATCAAAAAGTGCAAAAAGAGCAGCCTTTGTAGGTAGGCTTTTTAAGTAATGGATGAGTTTGTAGTAACAGACGCCTTTTTGTTTTTGGATGCACTGATGTGCGGAATGGTTATAGCTGTTGTTTATGATATTTTAAGGATATACAGAAATATTGTTCCTCATTTTAATCTAATTGTAGGTATAGAGGATTTTATTTTTTGGAATATTGCAGGTATTTATTTGTTTGCTGTTGTGTTTAGCACCAATGATGGCATTGTAAGAGGATTCTTTTTGTTGGGAGCAGTCTTGGGAGCATTCTTATATAAGAAATCCATAGGTGAGATATTGGTGAAATATATTTCTAATGGAATAAATTACCTTATGAACATAATCTTGAAAAAACCTATCAATAACGTTATAATGATGTTAAGAAAGCGAAAGGAGAATGCAAATGGCAAAGTCTGTGAAGAAAAAACAAAGAGCATTAAGAACAAGAGTGACTACAAGAAAAAAAGAGTCAAATAAGCTTGGAATGTTTGCAATAATAGTAGTTTCGATGATTATAGTTGTTGCAATTTGCATTCAGAATAATAAGCTTGAGGATAAGCTTAATAAGCTAAAAGCAGAAGAACAGGAATATGCTGAGCTTGTTGAGGAAGAGGAAAACAGAACCTTAGAGCTTGAGGAGAGAGCAAAGTATGTTAATACCAAAGCGTATATTGAAGAAGCTGCTAAGAAGTTAGGATTTGTTTATCCGGATGAAATTATATTGAAACCCAAAGAATAATATTTAATAACATTGAAGCGTCGGTTAAGACGCTTTTTTTGTATCTTATAAATTATCAAGTCCATAAATTCGATTCAAATGTAAGTTTGAAAATGAAAATGTCTATAAAAAACTTAAAATAGCTCTTTGATTTTGACAAAAAAAATATTGAATATCCTTTATAATGCACTTTCGTAAAGTTAAAGGCCAAGAGGCGGAAAGGGAGTATAAAATGAAAGAGAAAATTGTAAAGTCAACAATACTACAAATGATAGGGTTTGCGGCATCGCAAGCAGCAATATATACATATAATCCAATAGGCATAGCATATTATATTGCTATATGTTGTAGCCGGGCCATACGTTGGCCTGCATTTCCAATAATGCTTATAGGAATGTTTTTAGCAATGAATGTTTTAGATGTGGCAAAATACGCATTGATAATGATGGCTATTTCCATTGTATTTTGGATATTTGAGACTGGAAAAAACAGAGTTAATATCCTTGCGGGAGCATTGATTGGAGCAGGAATAATGTTTATGATGGAAATTACGGATGTGTATCTGAAAAATGAAGGAACCCACTCAGCGCTACTGGCGATTATGACATCTATATTGGCATTTTCGTTATCAATAATAATTTATAATATGATGAGCTTCTTTATGGTAGGAGGTACTAAGAGAAAAGATACCTATAAGAAACAAAAGAAAAAACATAACGATTTAACAAATATTTATGAGGAGAGAATAAGCCATATTTCAAAAGCATTAGAACGGATGGCTAGGCGTGTTGAAGAAGTTACCAATACAGAAAAATACGACAATGATGTTAAATGCAAGTGTAAGGAATGTATGACACTTTTAAGACAAAATAATATATATAGAAATAAATTAAAAGAGAGTAAAAAGGTTATTGCATTGCAATTATATGAAATGTCCAGAATACTAAAGAATTTCTCTTACGATACATATGATATGAAACGGGTGAGTGAGGAACAGGAAGAAAGATTAAAGGCTGAATTAAAATCAATAGGAATTGTTTTGAGAAGGATTGTAATATTATCAAATAAAAAAGGTGTAGATGAAATTATCATAACTATGCGGGCTCGAAGGGGAAGAAATGTAGCAATAAGAGAAGTTGAAAAAATTATTACAAATATATTTATGAAAAAAGTAAAATTAATAAATGATGTTGGAAGAATGATAGATAGCGAAGAAATTACATATAGATTTAAGGAAGAACCAAATTTCTTTGTGCTGCATGGAATAGCCAAGAAATCTAAGGAAGAGGTAGTTTCGGGAGATAATTTCAGTTGTATAGAATTAAATTCAGGACAAACAATATTGAGCATTTCAGATGGGATGGGCACAGGAGTACAGGCCTATAAGGATAGCGAATTGGTTGTGGATTTGCTTGAAGAATTTGCATATAGCGGTTTTAATGAAGAGGTTGCGCTTAGAATGATAAACAGTATTTTTACATTAAATGGCGAAGAAACAAGTACAGCAACTGTTGATATGGGAATTATTGATATGTATTCAGGAATGTGTGATTTTGTGAAGCTGGGAGCGGCCTCTACATATGTAAAACGAGGGGACTGGCTGGAGGTGATAAAGTCAACATCAATGCCTATTGGAGGGGATGAATATATTGATATGGAAAGTACGACCAAGAAATTGTATGATGGAGATTTTGTTATTATGATGTCTGATGGAATTATGGAAGCGGTGGAACAAGAGGAAAAAGAAGACGCTTTGGGAGAAATTATTATGGGAATTAAGTCGTTGAAACCCGGTGAAATGGCAAATGAGATACTGAACAAGACATTGGAGATAACAGGATGTGAAAAGGAGGATGATATGACGGTTATGGTCACAGGGATTTGGGATAAATATGCTTGATTTTACTAAATCAATCAAGTATATTTATTAAGTAATGTTTTTGTGTGATTAGAATAATGAAAGGGAATAGGCATGTTAGATAAAGTTAGAAGGTACATTGAGAATAATAATATGCTTGATGATGGTGACACGGTAGTTGTCGGCGTTTCAGGTGGAGCTGACTCGATGTGTCTGTTGTCGGTACTTTTAGAGTTGGGTGTTAATGTATATGTTGTGCATATTAATCATATGCTTCGTGGAAAAGATGCGGAAGAAGATATGGTTTATGTGGAAAACTTTTGCAATAGCAAAGGCATTAAATGCTTTTCCTTTTCATATGATGTAGAAAAATATGCAAAAGTGAATAAGCTATCCTGTGAAGAAGCAGGAAGAAAAATAAGGTACGAAGCATTTTATAATGTAATGAAAGAAAACAACAGTACTAAGATTGCCATAGCACATAATGCCGGAGATAATGCGGAGACAATTTTGCATAATCTATTTAGAGGCACAGGGATAAAGGGAATGACCGGAATTTTACCAAAAAGGGGTGAAATTATCAGACCATTGTTATGCGTTGAGAGAGAAGAAATTGAGAGATATTTAGCAGAGAGAAATATTACTTATAGAACAGATGCAACTAATGCTCTTGATATCTATACACGCAACAGAATAAGAAATACAATAGTGCCATATGCAAAGGATAATATTAACTCAAATGTTGTAGGGCATATTAATATGGCAGGGCAGATGCTTGGTGAAATCAATGAATATATTACATTAGAAGGCGATAAGATGTATGAAAAATGTGTTGTCATTAAGGATAACAGAGCACACATTATGACAACAGAATTTAATTTATTACATACCGTTATACAAAAATACATTGTTAGGAAGGTATTATTAAATGTAAGCGACAGCCTTAAAGATATTACATATAATCATATCGAAATGGTATTGGAGCTGTTTAAAAATGGAGTAGGAAAGTATGTAAAACTTCCTTACAAAATAATTGCAAGAAGAACCTATGATTCCGTTTTTATTGAAAAAAAATTGGGAAATGATAAAGAATATGCCGGTGAAGAAGTTTTTGTAAATATAGATAATTATGGTGAATTTATAATTGGTAAAAATGGTGGAAAGTTGGTTGTTTCAAACTTTTCCAAGGATGAATGGAATCAGATGGAAAATAAATATGAAGAAAAAATCTATACTAAATGGCTGGATTGTGATATACTAGAGCGTAATTTGGTAATTAGAACCAGAAAAACCGGAGATTATATTATAGTAGATAATAAAGGCTCTAGGAAAAAAATAAAAGATTTATTTATAGATATGAAGATTCCAAAAGAAGCAAGAGATAAAGTGTTATTGCTTGCAAATGGAGAAGAGATTTTGTGGATTATTGGATACAGAATCAACTATGAATACAAAGTAACTGAAGATACAAAAGATATTATTAAGTTAGAATACAAAGAATAGAGGATGTTAATATGAGCGAAAACGTTAGAGTGATGATTTCAGAAGAAGCAGTGGATGAGAAAATTGCCCAAATGGCAGAGGTTATCAATGAAGAATACAAGGGTGAATCAGTTCATCTTATTTGTATTTTAAAGGGTAGTGTGTTTTTTACATGTGAACTAGCAAAGAGAATTACATTACCTGTAACAATTGATTTTATGCAGGTTTCAAGCTATGGAGATGGAACTGAAAGTAGCGGAAGAGTTAGAATAGCAAAGGATTTGGATGAAAGTGTAGAAGGAAAAAATATTATCGTTATTGAAGATATTATTGATTCGGGAAGAACATTAAGCTATCTTATGAGCATATTGAAGGCTAGAAATCCTAAGACTATCAAGTTATGTACATTACTTGACAAGCCTGATAGAAGAGTTGTGGATATTAATGTGGATTACACAGGATTTACTATTCCTGATGAATTTGTTGTTGGTTACGGATTGGATTATGCGCAGAAGTACAGAAATCTTCCATATATTGGTGTGGTAGAATTATAATAAAGAGGTAGGAGGACAGATAAGTGAAGCAACAGGCGAAAGGTTTAGGGTTCTATTTTGTAATAATACTTTTGATAGTTATAATAGGGTATATGATTGCTACAATAGGACAGAATAATACAGAATATAATTACACAAACTTTATTGAAGATTTAGAAGAAGAAAATATAAAAGAGGTAACAATAAGCCAGAATATGGAAGTTCCAACTGGTTATATGATAATTGAACTTAAAGATTCAAAAAAGATTACGCTTTATATTTCTGATGTTAATCAGGCATTGTCAGATATACAAAATTTTGAGTTTGAAAATTATAAGCTTGAAGATGTGGAAGGCGAGAATATTTTTGTAGAAGTGATACTTCCATTTGGTATAGCTATAATAATGGTTGTTATTATAATGGTTATGATTAATAGTCAGGGTGCCGGCGGCGGTGGCGGAAAGATGATGAATTTCGGTAAGAGTCGCGCTAAGATGTCCACTGACAGTAAGACAACTTTTGATAATGTAGCAGGTCTTGCAGAAGAAAAAGAAGATTTAGAGGAAATAGTGGATTT
>CAZESO010000160.1:0-5760 GCA_964515325.1 uncultured Roseburia sp.
GCAAAAATCCATTCAGCATTTGATACTCTATAGTTCTCAATAAATACAACCTTAATTTTTCCATCGATTGACTTATCATTATTGATTACATCAGCAACACTGTTGATAAGCTTAATTGTTAGCTTAGCTCTTCTATAGCCAGCTGCCGCCTTTGCACCAAAAATAAATGTTCTTGGATAGAAATCCATTTCAGGATGTTCCTTTATTGTGTTGTATAAGTGCATTACATGTAAAATATTAAGGAGCTGTCTCTTGTACTCATGAAGTCTCTTAACCTGTACATCAAAGATTGAACGAGGATCTACATCAATTCCGTTGTGTTCCTTAATATACTTGGCAAGTCTTAACTTGTTCTGGTACTTAATATTCATGAATTCCTGCTGTGCCTTAGGGTCATCAGCGTATACTTCAAGCTTCTTGATATGCGAAAGGTTTGTTGCCCATTCATCACCAATCTTGTCTGTTACCCAGCTTGCAAGAAGTGGATTACCGTGAAGAAGGAATCTTCTCTGTGTAATACCATTTGTCTTGTTGTTAAACTTCTCTGGGAACATCTGATAGAAGTCCTTTAATTCCTGATTCTTAAGGATTTCAGTGTGAAGTCTGGCAACACCATTTACAGAGAAGCCTGCACAGATAGCAAGGTTAGCCATCTTAACCTGACCATCATAAATGATTGCCATCTTCTTAACCTTTTCTCCATCACCAGGGAATTTTGCTTCAATATCATTTTCAAGTCTTCTATTGATTTCTTCTATAATCTGATAACATCTTGGAAGAAGTTTAGAGACTAACTCAATTGGCCATTTTTCCAATGCCTCTGCCATAATTGTATGGTTTGTATAAGCTGTAGCCTTTGTTGTTACATCCCATGCTTCATCCCATGTTAAATCATACTTATCAATTAAAAGTCTCATAAGCTCTGCAACACAGATTGTTGGATGTGTATCATTTAACTGGAACACAACCTTCTCATAAAGCTTTCTAACATCCTCATGATTATCCATGTATTTATTAATTGCAGTCTGAACGCTTGCTGATACAAAGAAATACTGCTGTTTAAGTCTAAGCTCTTTACCTGCATAGTGGTCATCACAAGGATAGAGTACTTCTACAATATTTTTAGCAAGAGCCTCTTCTTCTGTTGCCTTAATGTAATCACCTTTGTTAAATGAATCAAGAACAAACTGATTCATTGGTTCAGCATCCCAAATTCTAAGCGTGTTTACAACATTATTACCATATCCTACGATTGGAAGGTCATATGGTACAGCTCTTACGGATCTAAATCCATCCTGTACAACTCTTTCTCTTCCATCCTCGCCTCTTTCCCAACGAGTATATCCACCAAATTTTACCTCACAAGCGTATTCTTCACGTCTTACTTCAAGTGGATTTCCATTTTTTAACCAGTTATCAGGCACTTCAACCTGATATCCATCCTGTATTTTTTGCTTAAACATACCGTATCTATAACGGATACCGCAACCATAAGCCGGATAACCTAATGTTGCTAATGAATCAAGGAAACATGCTGCTAATCTTCCTAAACCACCATTACCTAATGCAGCATCCGGTTCCTGATCTTCAATCAAGTTAAGGTCAAGACCTAATTCATCGATAGCTTCCTTAATCTCCTGTCTAGCTGAAAGGTTAATAATAATATTACCTAATGCTCTACCTGTAAGGAATTCCATTGATAAATAATATACTGTCTTTGCGTCCTGCTTCTCATATTCCTTATGAGTAGCAATCCATTGGTCAATGATATAGTCCTTAAGACCATAAGCCACACCTGTATAAATATCAAGCGGAGTAGCTTCTTCAATAGTCTTTCTAGAAACAATCTTTACGTAATCCTTGACCTGTTTTTTGAATTCTTCTTTAGAAAATTGTAAAGTTTCTGCCATACCTTTTAGTTCCTTTCTCTTATTTTAAATTTTAAATCCACCAATACCGGGATGTTCGCGATAAAATCACAAACTCCCAAGAACTAGCTTTGCTAGTTCTAAGTGCCAGTTACTGGCACTTTTTGACACCCAATAAAACATCTTCACCATTAATGTTCCATTCTTTCTTGTAAACGCCTTCGATGTCATCCACAGAACCAATGATAATATCGAGAGCTAATACTTCAGACATTACCTTGTCTTTGTTCCTACTCAATATGTCTTTTATTATATCATTTTTATCAGCAAAAATAAAGATTTTATCCATAACTTCGTAGTCAGCTTCTTTTCTCATTGTCTGAACCTTGCTGATGATTTCTCTCACAAAGCCTTCTTCCAAGAGTTCTTCAGTGATATTTGTATCAAGTACAACAGTAACATTATTACCATTTTCTGACACATATCCTTCAATCTGAGCTGTCTCAATAAGTAAATCTTCTTTTGCAAGTGACACAGCCACGCCATCAACCTCAAAGTTTAATGCGCCTTCTGCATTTAATTTATCCATAGCATCGTTGCCATCAAGCTCTGATAAATATGTCTTAATTCCGCCAAGCTGCTTACCATACTTAGGACCAACTGTCTTAAGCTGTGGCTTGAAGCTGTATGATGTGAAGTTTCTTACATCCTGTGTAAATTCAACTTCCTTAACATTCAATTCATCTGCGATGATTTCCTTGTAGAACTCTGAAAGTTCGTATTCAGCCTTAACAAACATCTTGCCGATTGGCTGTCTGTTCTTGATGTTAGAAGCATTTCTACAAGCTCTACCCATAACAACAATGTTAAGAACCTTTTCCATGTTGTCTTCAAGTTCCTTGTCGATAAATTCTTCATTTACCTCAGGGAAATCACAAAGGTGGATACTTTCAGGAGCATTCTTGTCTACATTTCTAACCAGGTTCTGGTAAATATCTTCTGTCATAAATGGAATCATTGGAGCCGCAGCCTTAGAAATTGTTACTAATGCTGTGTACAATGTCATATATGCATTAATCTTATCCTGTGGCATATCCTTAGCCCAGAATCTTTCTCTTGAACGTCTTACATACCAGTTACTCATATCATCTACGAAATCCTGTAATGCTCTGGCAGCTTCAGGAATTCTATAGTTACCAAGATTATCATCAACTGCCTTAACTACTGTATTGAGCTTTGATAATAACCATTTATCCATAACAGCTAACTTGTCATATTCAAGCTTGTAGTCAGCAGGATTGAATTCATCAATATTTCCGTATAATACGTAGAATGCATATGTGTTCCATAATGTACCCATGAATTTTCTCTGACCTTCTGTAACAGCCTTGTCATGGAATCTGTTTGGAAGCCATGGAGCACTGTTGATATAGAAGTACCATCTGATTGCATCTGCACCATGTGTTTCAAGTGCGTCAAATGGGTCAACTGCATTACCCTTTGACTTACTCATCTTCTGACCATTTTCATCCTGAACGTGACCTAATACGATAACATTCTTGAATGGAGCCTTATTAAATAACAATGTAGATTCTGCAAGCAATGTGTAGAACCAACCTCTTGTCTGGTCTACAGCTTCTGAGATGAAGTCAGCTGGGAACTGCTGCTCAAATAAATCCTTGTTTTCAAATGGATAATGATGCTGAGCAAATGGCATTGCACCAGAATCAAACCAGCAGTCAAGAACTTCCGGTATTCTGCTCATTTCCTTACCACAGCAAGGACAAGGTATCTTTACATTATCAATATGTGGTCTGTGAAGCTCTACTGTAGCTGCATCAGGATTTCCGCTAAGTTCAGCTAATTCCTGTCTGCTGCCAACTGCAAGCTGATGTCCACATTCACATTCCCAAATATTCATTGGAGTTCCCCAATAACGGTTTCTTGAAACGCCCCAATCCTGTACATTTTCAAGCCAGTTTCCAAAACGTCCTGTACCGATTGATTCAGGAATCCAATTGATTGTATTATTATTTCTGATTAAGTCATCTTTAACAGCTGTCATCTTGATGAACCAAGATTCTCTTGCATAGTAGATAAGTGGAGTATCACATCTCCAGCAGTGTGGATAGCTGTGTTCAAATTTAGGTGCACTGAATAAAAGGCCCTTATCTTCAAGCTTCTGTAATACCATAGGGTCAGCCTTCTTACAGAATACACCAGCCATATCGCCTGTCTCAGCTGTCATTTCACCCTTACCATCTACTAACTGTACAAATGGAAGGTCATAATTTCTACCAACCTTGGCATCATCTTCACCAAATGCAGGTGCAATATGAACTACACCAGTACCATCCGTAAGAGTTACATATGTGTCACATACTACAAAGTGTGACTTCTTACCCTGACGAGCACATGTTTCATTTGCAAAATCAAATAATGGAACATATTCCTTATATTCTAAATCCTTACCTGTAAAGCTTTCTACAATTTCGTAATTTTCTTCACCTAATACTGTGTTAAGTAAAGCTTTAGCCATGTAATAAGTATATCCGTCATTTGTCTTAACCTTGCAATACTCTTCATTTGGGTTAACACAAAGTGCAACGTTTGAAGGTAATGTCCAAGGTGTTGTTGTCCAAGCTAAGATGTACGCATCTTCATCAACAACCTTAAATCTTGCGATTGCCGAACGTTCCTTAACATCCTTGTAGCCCTGTGCAACTTCCTGGCTTGATAATGGAGTACCACATCTTGGGCAGTAAGGTACAATCTTAAAGCCTTTGTATAAAAGCTTCTTATCCCAAATCTGCTTTAATGCCCACCATTCAGACTCAATAAAGTTGTTATCATATGTAACGTATGGATTGTCCATATCAGCCCAGAAACCTACAGTACCTGAGAAATCTTCCCACATACCCTTGTACTTCCAAACACTTTCCTTACATTTTTCAATAAATGGCTCCATACCATATTCTTCAATCTGATCCTTGCCATCAAGTCCAAGTATTTTTTCAACTTCAAGCTCAACAGGAAGACCATGTGTATCCCATCCAGCCTTTCTTGGAACCATGCAGCCCTTCATTGTTCTGTATCTTGGAATCATATCCTTGATAACACGAGTAAGAACGTGGCCAATATGTGGCTTACCATTTGCTGTTGGAGGACCATCATAGAATGTGTATGTCTCTCCTTCTTTTCTGTTGTCCATAGACTTCTCGAAAATATTATTCTCTTTCCAGAACTCTAAAACCTTTTTCTCTCTGTCAACGAAATTCAAATCTGTAGATACTTTGTTGTACATAATTTCCTCCTTTTATTTATCGTAAAGAAAAGCTCCTGTCCGTAATAGGACAAGAGCCTTAATAATCTTGTTAACCACCTTTACGACATACGCATATCTTTATGATATTTAATATGATTCCCTTTAACGCAGGAACTACGTCAGCCTCTACCAATGATATACACCTTCGGACTGCGGCTCAGAAGTGATCTTCGCCTGAATCTTACTAATATCTGCATCCCACCATCACAGACTCTCTAAAACTTTCTTATACAGGTTACTCTCTTCGTCATCGCTTTTATTTTATTCAATTATTTAAATTATAATGATTTTAGCCGATTCTGTCAACCAAATAAATAACTATATTTTCGCATTTGCCATAATATTATCTGGCAAACTCGGTCTTTAGTTTCCTGACTATACAATGTATCACCCTCTAAAAGTTCTTCCACCAATCTCCTGCTCATATCAAACTTTAAGCATTGTCCATACAACTTTTCAGCTATTTCAAGCTGTTCATCAAAATCAACAGTAAATGTTTTAGGTTTTACAGATTTTAATAATTGATTCAGTTCAACATTCAACGGATAATCCATCTTTGTATCAGAT
>CAZESO010000161.1:0-5618 GCA_964515325.1 uncultured Roseburia sp.
GAAAGCTTGTAAATATTAAGGTTGCTGACTATATTTTGGATAAATACCTTTATGAATTTACTAAAGTATATGATGATTTATATTTTAGAAATCTTCGTAAATCAGTTAGAGAAAAAATGTCAAAACATCGACATGAACATACAATTGGCGTTGAAATGACTGCAGCAGCATTGGCTATGAGGTATGAACCTAGTATCATTGATAAAGCCAGAATATCAGGTATTCTACATGATTGTGCCAAATCATTAAAAGATTCTGATGCAATAAAGCTATGTGAAAAACATAATGTAAATATAAATGATTATGAATATGAACATCCTTTTATGCTTCATGGAAAAACTGGTGCAATTATGGCGAAAAACGAATTTAATATTACTGATATTGATGTTTTATCAGCCATAACTTATCACACCGTAGGACGCGCAAATATGACTCTTTTAGAGAAAATAATATTTGTAGCCGACTACATTGAACCCGGTAGAAATAAAGCTGCAAATCTTGATTATTTAAGACAATTAAGTTTCATTGATATTGACGAAGCAGTCTACAAAGTTGTAGAGGGGACATTGGAATATTTAAAAGAATCAAAAGAACCAATAAATCAGGTTATTTATGAGGTATATGATTTTTATAAAGAACTATACGAAAGAAAGAATGAGGGAAAATAATTATGTTATACAGAGTAGTATTAAAAAGTGATGGAAACTGTAAAGTACAGGCTATAAAAATTGTTATGGACGTAACCGGCTGCTCATTGGCAGAAGGTAAAAATTTTGTCGAAAGCCTTCCTCACATTGTTATTCAAAATATTGACGAACAGCGCGCAACAAAGATTTGTCAGGATTTTATTGCAATCGGCTGTAATGCAGTTCTTGAAACTATGGAAAATGAAAACATACCAGTTTCTGCAGAAACTTATATCGTTAAGTTAGAAAGAGTTGGCAATCAAAGCATCCAGACAATAAAAGAAGTTCGTGAAGCTACAGGCTTGGGTTTAAAGGAAGCAAAGGATTTAGTTGATAGCGCACCTTCTGTAATCCTTACAAACGCAACTGAGCATCAGGCAATGAAATTAAAGCAATTATTAGAAAGCTTTGGAGATTCAGTAAGTGTAATATGCAATGCACCTGTACAAAACACAGCACAGAATATAACAAATGCGTCATATACAGGCAACTCTATTATGGAAAGATGTCAAAAATGTGGTAGTACAGATGTTGTAAATGCAGGTTTTTTCGATAAAATATTATCAAAAGCTACTAAGAAATGTAAAGCATGTAATAATAAATGGTAGAATAGGAGATTAATCAAATGGAAATTAAGAATATATGTGACAACGAAGCTGTTAATATTGCGTACAGCGCATTAGATGATAAAAAAGGTATTGATATTAAAGTTATTAATATTGAAAACATTTCAGTAATTGCTGATTATTTCATTATCACAAGTGGTAGCAATGTTAATCAGGTTAAAGCTCTTGCTGATAATGTTCAGGAAGAATTAGGCAAAGCCGGATACGACTATAAGCAGATTGAAGGCTATAATACAGCCAATTGGATATTAATGGATTATGGTAACATTATTATTCATATTTTCAATCAGGATGACAGATTATTCTATGATTTGGAAAGAATCTGGAGAGACGGAAATGTAATTGAAACTGACTAAAGAGGTATTTTAATGGATAAGTGCGGCAATGATTATAAAAGGTTCTGATAATACTAACGCATATCTTTTTTATTTTGCTGACTCTAATATATGTATTTACAAAAAAGTGTACACTAAAGGACAAATATTTAAGCTTGGATGAACCATATAAAGATGTTAAAACACTTTACAAACATCTGTTCGGTATGTTATTATATACAGAACAGATGTTCTTTTATTTTGTGAGGTAAATATGAAAGGTGTAATTATATCAGAACAATTAAATATTAACGATAAACTTAGGATATTATCTGACTCTGCCAAATATGACGTTGCTTGTACTTCAAGCGGAGTAGAGCGTAAAGGTGATGGTAAAAGCCTTGGTAATTCTAAAGATTGTGGCATTTGTCATTCATTTGCAGCTGACGGAAGATGTATTTCTCTTTTAAAGATTCTTATGACTAATGAATGTATTTATGATTGTAAATACTGTATTAATCGTTCGTCTAATGATGTTTTAAGAGCAACTTTTACTCCTGATGAGATTTGCCAGCTTACATATCAGTTTTACCGAAGGAATTATATTGAAGGCTTATTTTTAAGTTCGGGAATAATTCAGTCTCCTGACCATACCATGAAGCTTATGTATGAAGCTATTTTTAAGCTTAGACATAAGTATAATTTTAATGGTTATATTCATGTTAAAACCATTCCGGGCTGTGATCCAGTACTTATCGAGATGATGGGCTATGTGGCTGACAGAATGAGCGTTAACCTCGAACTCCCCACAGCTGAGGGCTTACAAAAGCTTGCACCACACAAGAACAGAAGTAATATTTTGAAGCCTATGAAGCATGTACAGAATGGCATTAATACAGGTCGTGGTATTCTTGGAATAGAAGGCGGTAAAGGTACTATAATTGATAAAGATGGTAATTTTCTATTATCACCATCTATTAAGGACGAGAAAACTCGTGAGTTAATATTTAATAGTACAGATATTCAAGGTGCCAAGAAGCGAGGCAGATACTTTGCACCAGCCGGACAGAGTACTCAGATGATTATTGGTGCAACAGAAGAAACTGATTACCAAATTATGACAATTGCTCAGAATTTATATGACAAATATGAACTCAAAAGAGTATTTTATTCAGGTTATGTACCAATAAACGAGGATTCAAATCTTCCGGCTATTGGTACACCAGTGCCATTACTCCGAGAACATCGCTTATACCAAGCAGATTGGTTATTACGTTTTTATGGATTTAAGGCATCTGATTTATTATCACAATCTCATCAAAACCTTAATATTCTTATTGACCCTAAGTGCGATTGGGCTGTAAATCATTTAGAGCTGTTTCCTATGGAAATTAACAAAGTGAGCTATTATGATTTACTTAAAATTCCGGGAATTGGTGTTAAAAGTGCCCGAAGAATTATGGTAGCAAGAAAACATTCCAACCTGGATTTTAATGACTTAAAGAAAATTGGTGTTGTATTAAAACGAGCATTATACTTTATCACTTGTAACGGCAAGATGATGTATAATACTCGAATTGAAACTGATTACATCACAAGACAGCTTACCTACGCTGATAAAGACCAGTATAAGGTTTCCTCCGGCTCATATGAACAATTAGATTGGTCTTCATTTAGCAACAATGGTGTTATTCTTGGAAATGGAGTTAACTATGGATAAACATATTTTTATTTGCGAAGACAATATTGAAAATATACTTACCGGTATTTATAAAGCCTTTGAGTATTGCAAGCACGGACATTCTTTGGACAGTGTTGATATTATTATTTGCGAGAATAACCAATACGAACGGGAATTTTTCGCTACATATGAGACTATTATAACCGATTTTGACAAAGCCTTTAAAACAATGGAACATATTAAAAAGAAGCTTGGCAGCTACATCCATACAGATGTTTTAAGGGTGCTTTGTCACTATGATTCCAATAGAGCCTATACTTTATTTAGATTCTTGCAATATTGCTTTAAAAACGGTATTTCTGCAGCGGATGATCTTACTAATGATTATGTTATTAGAATAATGGAATTATCTCGTAAAGTAGGTAATGAATCACATCTTTTTTATGGCTTTGTTCGATTTAACAATATTAATGGCATTTTATATTCAGTAATTGAACCAAAGTGTAACGTAATACCTTTAATTATTGAGCATTTCACAGATAGATTCCCCTGTGAGAACTGGATAATAGAAGATAAAGGCCGTAAATTATTTGCTATTCATAAAGCCTATGGAGAAACAAAACTTTTTTCAGGAGATTATAATTTTCTTGAATATGAATCTAATAATTTAACACTAAATGATGAGTATGAAGATTTATGGAATACCTTCTTTAATTCTATTTCAATAAAGGAACGAGAGAATAAGAAGTGCCAACAAAATTTATTACCATTGTGGATGAGAACACATATGAACGAGTTTATCACACACTAAAGAAAAGAAAGCGTCTGTAATGCAGACACTTTCTTTTTGTACTATAATCCCATTCTGAGCAACCCAATAACTTTACCCAAAATCTCACAATCTTCAACGATAATAGGATCCATATGATCATTCTCAGGTTGTAATCTAATATGATTACTTTCTTTATAGAAAGTCTTAACAGTAGCAGAGTCATCAACTAAAGCTACAACAATGTCTCCATTTCTGGCTGTAGACTGCTTCTGAATAAGAATCATATCTCCCTCATAAATGCCCACATTAATCATACTCTCACCTTTTACCTTTAACATAAATACCTCCGCATTAGGCATCATCTCGACAGGCATAGGGAAATAATTCTCAATATTCTGTTGTGCAAGTATAGGTTCACCAGCAGCGACTCTGCCAACAAGCGGTACATTAACAACCTCGCGTCTTGTAAGTGCAAAATCATCATCTAAAATTTCAATCGCTCTTGGTTTAGTAGGGTCACGTCTAATATAACCATTCTTCTCAAGTGTCTCTAAATGTGCATGAACAGAAGAAGTAGACTTTAAATTAACTGCTTCGCATATATCACGAACAGTTGGCGGATAACCTTTCTTTAAAATCTCCTGCTTAATAAATTCAAGAACTTCTGTCTGCTTTGCTGTTATCTTACCTTGTGCCATATGTAAAACCTCCATTCTTAATTCAAAATAATAACAAAAAAATCGCAATGTTTCAAAAGAAAATATATCTTTTAAAAATATTCGAAAATTTGTTCGATAAAACTATTGACAAACAACCGTTCGAATATTATAATCATATTATACCAAACAGTTGTTCTGATGTCAAATACTTTGTAACAAGTACTGATTAATAATAACAGAATATTACATTTAACTAATACACATTATACGAAAGGATGATTATCATGAAAAGAAGCAGAAGAAGAACCCAAAAGAAACTTAATAAATATGTTTTAATATGTGCATTTATAGCCATTCTTGCTATATTAATTGCCGCTACAGGTATGTTTGTTCAAGCACAAGAGAAGAATGAAGTTCTGTACACTTCTATAGAGATTCAAGATAATGATACTTTATGGGCCATAGCCTCAACATACTGTGATCCGGATGAAGAAAGTATTACAGAATATATTGAAAATATAAAAGAAATTAATAATATTTCTTCAGACCAGATTATAAGTGGCAATTATTTAATCATTTATGAATATCAATAATTTCATTATATAGTGAAAAGCTTGTGAATTTAATAGTCACAAGCTTTTCATTTTTAAAACACAATTGCTCCACAATTATAATTTATTATATTAAACATAAAGCAAATGCTTTTTAATATATACAAGTTTTTTAATTCAATTTCATAACCCTCCTAAGACCTTGGTTTATCCGCCAAGGTCTTATTTTTATTTATTTTTCTCTCAATGTTACAGCATTTCTTGCACGTCGCCTACGCTCATCAGCCTGAGCAGCATAATGTCTTCTTGTTGTATTCACATCACTATGA
>CAZESO010000162.1:0-5536 GCA_964515325.1 uncultured Roseburia sp.
AAACACCTGTATAACCTGACATACAGTTACAGGATAATTCTCCTCCAAATCCTTGCTTAGAAGTCTGTCTTTATCTGCTACAGTAGTACTTTCCTCTACTACCGGCTTATCTTTGTTAACAGCCTTATAATAGACTAACACCACAAGCACTATTAACAAAGTAATGGTCATTACCCATTTAATTTTTTTCTTCATAAAAATCACCACTTTACTAATCTTCTTCAAACATTAACACTACACTCTTACCATCTTTTCCCGGGTGAGCATTTGCAAAAATCTCTCTTACATCATCCATAAATTCTTCAGCTCTTATAAGCGAAGGACTATAATGTGTAAGCCACATTTCCTTTACCTCTGCCTTCGATGCAATTTCAGCAGCTTCATAAAATGTCATATGCTTGTACTCTTTGGCTTTCTTAATTTTATCTTTCTCACCATACATACCTTCACATATTAATAAATCTGCATCCTTTACCATTTCTACGATAGTATCTGTTGGTCTTGTATCTGTACAATACGATAACTTTATACCTTTTCGTGCATTTCCCAACACCATTTCAGGATATAAGGTTCTTTCTTCTAATTCTATAATATCACCTTTTTGCAATTTACTCCAGTATTGTTTTTCAATATTGTTTTCAATTGCTTTTTCGACCATAAATTTGCCTTGGCGATTTATCTTTATGTTATATGCATAACACACTACATTATGATTAACCTTGTATGCTTCAATTTCATATCCATTTATGTTTATTGTCTGATTAGGACTTGTCAATTCTATATAATTAATTTTAAATGGAAGTTCTGGTGCAATCACTCTCAACGATTCCACAACTCTTTCAAGACCTTTAGGACCAATCATTGTAACCGGCTTAGTTCTATCGGCATTGCCCATTGTCAGAAGCAACCCCGGAAGACCACTTATATGATCTGCATGATAATGTGTAAAACATATTGTATCAATTGGATTAAAGCTAAGCCCTGCCTCCTTTATGGCAATCTGCGTACCTTCACCACAATCTATAAGCAGACTGCTTCCATTATATCTTGTCATAAGTGCTGTAAGCCATCTTCTTGGTAATGGCATCATTCCACCTGTTCCTAACAAACATACATCTAACATTTTTTACCTCATCTATATAACTTCAATATTACTTTCAATATCGACCGGTATCTTGAAATCCTTTATAATCTGATTGTAACATTCTTCACATAAATCAATTATGTGTCTTTCACAATCTCTATCTGAAAAGTATCCCCAATTATATTCGATCGAAAAATTTCCTTCCATTATAATTCCATTTCTGACTTTTAACATTTTACCACATTTATTACACAAAACTTTTGATAATTCATTTCGTGATTTGTCCTTGTATTTTCGCATATTACTTCTCCATTTCCAAGTGAGTTTCACTTTCCCACATATATATAGGAAATTATACGATATTTCAAAGTAAACATAAACCGGTAATTATTGTTCATTTTTCCACATAATTACAGCATTTTCTATAGGTTTCTCATAAAAATTCTTTCTTATGCCGTTTTTTTCAAAACCACATTTTTCATACAAATGTATAGCTGTAACATTAGATTCTCTAACTTCAAGAAAAAACTTTTTAGCCCCTCTATGCTTCGCTTCCTTAATAAGCGACATAACTATTACTTTACCAACACCATTGCCTCTATAGCTTTCCTTTACTGCAATGTTAATTATTTCAGCCTCGCCCACAACAACATATACACTACCATAGCCCACGATATCGTTATCAACTTCTGCAACTACAAAATACGAATAATTTTGTATTAATGACGCCTTTAACGCTTCCTCCGACCATGGCAATGAGAAGCACTCTTTTTCAATCAATGCAACCTGTGGTACATCTTCAATTGTCATTTCCCGTATCAAAAAATCTTTATGCATTTTTTAATTTTTCTTCCATTTCTCTTTCAGCCTGAGACTTTCTATAATAGTCAGGTTTAAATTCTGCTGCAGTTACAGTCTTTCCTTCTGACAAGTATTTGAGCGCTAACGCTCCAACACTTCCTGCTCTCTGCCTATTTAAATGAGCCGGAGCAAATACCGCTTTCAACTTAAGATTTTGTTCTATATATTCTTTGAAAACAGGTATTCCATCCCCAACAAATATAACATCATCATTAAATTCATTGAGCTTGTTCACCAATTCTTCTATAGATATGGCACAACCAGCCATAATTTCATCCAACGCTTCACCATTTACCTTATACGCTGCTGTATATGTCTGATTTCTTCTGGCATCCATTATTGGGCAAACAATCTTATCTGTTTCAAAAAAATTATAAGCCATAGCCTCCAAGGTAGGCACTTCCACCAATGGTTTATCCAATGCCTGTCCCAAGCCTTTCGCTGTAGCACTTCCAATTCTAAGCCCAGTAAACGAACCGGGACCTGATGTTATAGCAATAGCATCAATTGACTCTAACTCTAGCTCAGAAACCTTAAACATATCATCAATCATAGGAAGAAGGGTCTGAGAATGTGTTATCTTATTATTTATAGTGTATTCACCTATTATCTTTTCTTCTTCAACTATCGCTACGGAAGCTACTGTAGAAGAACTATCAATCGCTAATACTCTCATATGCTCTCCTTAATCCAATCCATTTATAGTAACTGTTCTGTAATCAAATCCTTTTTCCAAATCCTTGGCAATCTGAACTTTTACTGCATTGTCCGGAATAATCTCTTCAATAAGAGTAGCCCATTCTATAAGACACACACCATCTCCGAAGAAATATTCCTCATAACCAATTTCATCCATTTCATAAACATCACCAATTCTATAAACATCAAAATGATAAAAAGGTATATTACCATCATGATATTCAAGAACTATTGTAAATGTTGGACTACTGATATCTTCGTTTATACCAAGGCCTTTGGCAAAACCTTTTGTAAAAACAGTTTTGCCAACGCCTAAATCTCCATCAAGACAGAATATCTGTCCCTTTTTTGCATTTTTTCCTAATTCAAAACCTATATTATAGGTATCTTTATCAGTAAACGATTCTATTACCCGCATTTACGCCTCCATTATTTTATCTTAATCGATGTTGCTGTACATTTCTCTCTTACAATCTTCTTGAATTCATCCATATAAGGATTCAATTCTCTCTTAGGAAGCACAAACGCTCTGATTCTGCTTGTGTATATAAGCACACTTGTTTTTGTTGATGTAATCTTCATAATCTGATCCCAGTTATACTCAGCCCATTCACCATCACAAGCCACCTTCATACCAGAATATGAAATAGTATATTCTAATGGTTTATTAATCGCTTCATTCTGTTTAACCTGATTCTTAGCCTTGCTATAAAGCATCACAGGCTGAATAACCGTAAACAGAAGACCTGTAACCAAAAGAACAAATTTATACGCCACATTCATCATTGGATTATCCACTGAATATGCAAATCCAATAAGCGCACATATACTCAATATAACACCTACATATCCACTGAATGATGAATAAGTATGTGATATAAGAAAATCAAATAATTCTCTTACTGTTAATTGTATTTTTAATTTAATGTCCATTACCTGCCTCCATGTAGAAACTATTCCTAACCTACATAGTTTAACATCATAGCAGATTTTTGTCTACAATCTTGTTTTTATAAGTTTGCTAATTTTCTTATACACCAATGCAACAACTACTGTTATCGCTAAACCTTTAACCAAATTAAATGGTGCAACTGCCAAAATAATAAATGTAAATAAGTTTGTGATATTAGCATTTACCTCTGTTCCCATTTCAATCAATGCAGACATCGGCATACCCCCATAGAATCTTGCAAATGCAGGCAACATAATAAATGCATTAACAAAGCAACCTGCAATAATCATTGTAACTGTACCAGTTATCAAACCAATTGTAGCCATCTTCTTTGTTTTCTTGATTTTGTAAATAACTGTTGCCGGAATTACAAATGTACAACCAACCACAAAGTTAGCAAATTCACCTATGTATGCTGTAGATGTTGACTTAATAACAAGCTTGATAACTATTTTCAAAAACTCTGTAACAACACCTGCAACAGGTCCTAACATAAAACCACTTATCATTACCGGTACTTCACTCAAGTCCACACCATAGAAAGATGGCGCAAATGGCAATGGTATTTCAAAATACATCAACACGCCTGCAAGTGCTGAGAATATACCTATTAAGGCAACCTTCTTAGATGTGGAAACTTTAGTTTGATTATTTCTGTCAATAATCTTTTCACTTACAATTGCTATTACAAACAATGCAACCACAAATACCAAAATTGCTATTACATAACCTGCCTCCTTGCTCATAATGTTGATAAACTGTTTTACTTTTTCCATCTTTTTCCTCCATTCTTTGAATATATCTTCAACATGCAAATAGAAATTCTACCTACTGTCACGACATTCACCGAATGAGAATGTGAGCATTCTCGCTTGGCTCATTGTCTTGCTAACAAAAAAAACTGAGGATATAAAATCCTCAGGTCATTAACATCACAACACAGTAAAGACAAATATACTTGGCCCTTACCAATCGCTCTTCTTCCATCCAGACTATACTGTTGGTACCGGAATTGTCACCTCACCGGTTCGGTATAATGAAATCATTACACTCGCGGACTTTACCGCCAGTCGGGAATAATGTACACTTAGCACACGCACCCTGTCCTGAAGATATATTTAATCATATTGCTTTTTATCAGTGGGATTATACCACTGTATTGCATATGGCGCAACTATTTTTCTTCTACAATTTCAAGTTGCTACTAAAACAAGAGCGCATCTAAACCGAAATGATTTTGTACTCAATTTTTAACAAAATAGTCTTTTAGGTACAAATTATATATAAATCACTGTTACTTATATGCGTTCCACATATAGTTTGTACCTAAAACAAACTTTCCATAGCTATATATGTACAAATTTAATGAAATTTTGTACTCACACAGCTTGTAATAGCAACGTTAAGCACACTTACTTATCAAAAAACATTTCAATACCAATTTCCCATATTTCAAAACAATCTACTCCTCCATATGCATATATGCATTGGCGATACGATTGTAGTCAAACTCCTTTTTAATCTGCTCCACTTTAAAATCGTCACCCTCTATGATGCATTGATAAATATACTGACCTTCTTCTGATATAGTATCATCTTTTATCACTGCACCTACTACATAGTGCTTATCCTCAAAATCAAATTCATCAACAACCGCCATCTCTACATCTGAGCCATCCTTGGCTGTTACATGAAAAGTTACATATTCATTAAATTCTTTTTCCATTTTTTTCTCCTATAAATTTGAATTTGTTACTTCGACAAACTGAATTTTATCTTCCTGCCAATGACTTTCCAACAACATAAACTCCAACTAACATTTCTGCAATTGACAATCCCAATAGTAAGCCAGAAATAAAGTCTTTAAAATCTGAACCGCCAAATACATATGAAAGAGCCTGTAAAGCAATACCCATTACAATAAGCATAATTCCATATAA
>CAZESO010000163.1:0-5534 GCA_964515325.1 uncultured Roseburia sp.
GGATAATAGATGGCAATTATGGTTCAACTATGGAAATGCGTATGCAGGCATGTGATGCAGTGTTTTTCTTGGATTATCCGTTAGAAGTTTGTCTTGAGGGCATAAAATCAAGAAAAGGAAAAGAACGAGCAGATATGCCTTGGGTGGAAAATGAAGAAGATGAAGAATTTATTAGTTTCATAAAAGATTATAATTCATCAAGCAGACCTATGGTAATGGAATTGCTTGAGAAATATGCTGAGAAAGAAGTATTCATTTTTAAGAGTAGAGAAGAAGCCAGTGAATATTTAAGCCAGATATGAAAAATTTGAAGTTAGTAAGGTGATGTTGAATGAAAAGATGTGTAGTGTTTTACGAAACTTGGCAAATGGAATGTTGCGGAACAGAGTTTTATATAGGAGATAATGTAAAATGGCTTGTTTATAAATCAGAACATATAAATTCACCTATTGACATAGGACAAATTGACTATTGTTATGAAGCTCATAGTTCTGAATGGGAGAATTTGTTTGTTTTAGAAGGCAGAGTTGAAAAAATTAATATTCTGTATCATAAATATGAGCCTTCAAAAAATAATCCGCGCCTTTTAGTTCCTGTTGGTGGACAACTTGTGGAATCAGAAGGTGCAGAAGGGTTTGAAGAAAAATATAATAATCTTGAAGCAAGCGGTTATATGGTTGTTCTGGATGAATATGTGGTTAGACCAGCTAAAAAAGAAGAAGTAATATTTAAATAATACGGAGGAAAGATAGATGGAAGAAACAAATACAAATTGGTGCCAAAGCGTAACTGGAGTTGTTATAAAAGATGGGAAAGTGCTTCTTGCCCGTCATACTTATGGTGGTGGCGCTGGAAAACTTATAATCCCAGGCGGATATGTTAATGTAGGTGAAACACCACAGGATGCATTGAAGCGTGAATTTATGGAAGAGACAAACATTGAAGTAAAGCCATTAGAGGTAATCGGTATTAGATTCAATATGAAGGATTGGTACATTGCTTTTAAGGCGGAATATGTGTCTGGTGAGGCTATATCCGATAATGACGAAAATAGTGAAGTTGTGTGGATGGATGTAAAAGAAGCTTTGGAAAGAGAAGATGTTCCGGAACTTACAAAAAAGTTGGTGGAGGCAGCAGTTTCAGGAAACAGTGGCTTGCAGAAGAAGGAATATGAAAGCAAGAGTCATGCACCATATTCGTTGTATTGTGTGTAAGAGATGAGTTTGTGGGAGGTGTCAAAGGCATATGAAGGATTATAGTTGTCAAAACAAAAAAGCATGGGAATATAATGCGTATGATTTTTGGGTTAAGGAAGATGGTAGCCCAAGCGAAAGAGCGAGAAAAGATAAGGAAAATCCTAAAGGAATGTTGAAAAAATATGCAAATTATTTTGATACATATGAAGGTGTAAGAATTGCAAATATTTGTGGTTCCTGTGGTAAGAAGGCAATTCCATTAGCAATTTTGGGTGCAGAAGTGACCGTTTTTGATATTTCAGAGGATAACAAAAAATATGCTCTTGAGGTGGCAGAAGCCGCTGGTGTAAATATTAGTTATGAAGTTGGAGATGTTCTGGAAATTGATCTTGAAAAATTCGAGGGATATTTTGATGTTGTTTTTATGGAAGGCGGCGTATTGCACTATTTTCATGATATTGATGAGTTTATGCAAATTATGTATAGATTATTAAAAAAGAATGGAAAAATGATATGCAGTGATTTTCATCCATTTACTAAAATATCAGATATATTAAGCTTGAAACAGAATACTATGAGTTACTTTTCTACAGAAGTTTTTGAAGGTGAAATGGCGCATGCTCGTTTTTTTGATGATGAGATTAGGCAACAAATGCCAAAATGCAGTTACAGAAAGTATACGATTAGTGAAATTATTAATGCAATCATTAAAAGTGGCTTTACTTTAGAAAGATTTGATGAACATCCTGCATGGACAAATAGTAATATACCTGGGGAATTTACGGCTGTGGCGAATAAGCAATAAATTTGGGTGAAATGTAGGTTTGTAGACTGTATCCTGGATAATTGACATAAAGAAAATTTAGTGGTATTATAATTATATAAAAAGGTGCTACCGATAGACGGTTAGCCTAAGATAAAATGTTAGTTAAAAATAACCGCCAAGTTTTCTCAGGACAGGGCGGTTATTTTTGTGTCTTGTTATTCTTACCAACAGAATAGCCAAGACTGAAACAAGTCAAACATAAGCTGATGACAGCAATCAAGCTTTCGATGGTGAGCATAAGCAAATCCTCCTGTAGTAAGATTTCTGCAAGCAGATTTCTATGTAATCGGAGGTCACAGTCCTCCGTAGAAGACTAACCGCCTACCGTTATGGTAGCACTTATGAATATTATAACAAACAAATGTTCGATAATCAAGCGTTTTAATGAATTTATGGAGGTATTTATGTTAGATTGTGGATTTACAAATGAAGATAATTGGTTTAGATATCGTGCAGGAGCAATTATTATAGAAGATGGTTGTGTGCTACTGGCTAAAAATGAAAACGATGATTACTACTATTCTGTTGGTGGCGGTGTACATATGAATGAAAAGGCAGAAGAAGCAGTAATACGAGAAGTGTTTGAAGAAACAGGAATACAATATGAGATAGAAAGACTTGCAGTTGTTCATGAAAATTTCTTTGATGGATATGGTTGTATATTAGACGGATTACATTGCCATGAGGTTGCGTTTTTCTTTTTAATGAAATCTCAGGGAATTAAGGAAATACATACGGATAGTTATACTCATGGAGTTAAAGAAAATATGCATTGGATTCCTATAAAAGATTTGGATAAGTACAAAGTGTTTCCAAGCTGGTTGAAGGACTATTTGAGTAAGGAGCATAGTGGCATTGAACATATTATAACAGATGAGCGGAAAGGGTGAAGTTTATGAAAATACAAATTAGTGACAATCTTATTAAACATTATTTACAAAATGTTTATTTTATAAATGGACATAGTTATGCAGGTAAATCAACAATGGTGAAGATGTTGGC
Source organism: uncultured Roseburia sp. (assembly GCA_964515325.1). GTDB lineage: Bacteria > Bacillota > Clostridia > Lachnospirales > Lachnospiraceae > SVEL01. The sequence goes on from CAZESO010000163.1 coordinate 3,025, forward strand.
AGAACGCTTTGATATGATTGCCTGTGGTGAAAATTATCATGATGCATTTCCACGTGAAAAATTATCTCGCTGGAAGCAGCCTGCATTATGTTATTTCGATACCATGAGTGGTTGGGAAGAATGGCTTAATATGACACCGGAGGAGCATTATAACTGGATAGAAAATGTGTCGCAGGAGTGTATTGAAGTTGAAATACTTGAATTATTGAAATTAGCAGCAAGTGGAAAAAAGATAATTGTTGATACAAATATTCCGCCAGATGTGCTTAGAGAAATTTCGGATTACAATCATGTGGCAATATTACTTTGTGATCCACCGGATATTTGTTTTACAAAGTTTTTTGACCGTGAAGACCCAGACAAAAAGTTTATGATGGATCAAATCAAATTGTGTAAAGACCCGGAAGCAACATTGAAGAATTTTAATTCGTGGGCATTGTATCATCCGCCGATGGAGATTGATTGGGAACATACAGGATTTTTTTCATATACTCGTTCGGATTTTGAGAATGATACAAGAGAGGAAATGATTGAGGCGTTGGTAAAGCATTTTGGGTTGTAAGGATAAATTGTGATAGAGGTGATAGTTTGAATAAGAATACATTTAAAATCAATTTTCAATTGAAAGAATTAGATAAGGTTATGCCTTTTGGTGGAGAGCCGGATTTGAGCCTTCATTGGTTCGGACTTACAGATGGATTATTATGGATAAATGTTGGGGAACAAACCATATATGAATATAATGAAGACGCGAAAAAATATTTTGGCAGTGCTGTGAACTATAATGATTATCAGATATCTCGTTTTTTGGAAGATTTCTTTGGGACATTTAGGTATGTGGGAGAATCTATACCAAAAGAATTGTATGAAAGTATTGATGAATTTGATTTTAAAACTGACAGATGGAAAGAATGCTATATTGATGAAGATGATGAAATTTTCGATAAGTTTTATTATGATGAATATTGGGAATTGTATGAGTGGCGAGCAGACAGAACATTTGATTCTGGACATTTGGTAGGAGGACCATTAATTGGTTGCTTTAGGTGTGGGGAAAAAATAAAAATTTTGTGGGAAAGTGATTTTAGATTGGATAATGGTAATAGTATATGGACATCTCAAAAAGGCAGTGTTGAAGTTCCATATGATGAATTTGTCTTAGCTATAATAAATTTTTTTGATGCATTTTCTAGGGATATGGATAAACAGGTTGAAAATGCAGTAACAAAAGAGTGGGGAGGTATTGAACTTGACAAACAAAGGCTTAAAAAAGAAAACGAAGAAAGAAAAATAGGCTTTTTGCAGGATATAGCTTTTCTGAAAGCGTCTTGTAACAATACAGATTGGGATAAAGTAATGTTGTTCTATTCTAAAATGGAAAGTGAGATAAAATAAGGGTTAAAAATCAAGAAGGTGTAAAAGTAAAATTTGAATTTGTATGTATGGAGTATATTACTATGGAAATAAAAAAAGCAGAAATCAAAGATTTAAATATTGTTGTTAAGTTGAAAATGGATATGTTTAAAGAAGTAGGTTCGGTAGCTTTGTTACAGGATAATGCCGAAGAACAGATATATGATAAATACAAAGAATTATATCAACAAGAAAAAGGTTGTCATTATTTGGTGTATGAAAAAGATAGTGTTATTGCGTGTGGTGGTGCAATAATTAAGGAAGATGTTCCGTTTTGTTTCTTTAAAACTCCAATGTATGGATATATTATTGATGTATATTGTATTCCAGAAAAAAGAAGAAATGGTTATTCTTCGAAAATAATGGAAGAACTAATAAAATGGTTGCAGAGCAAAGGCATTCATACCATAAAATTAAAACCATCAGCAGTAGGAAAGCATTTGTACGAAAAGTTTGGTTTTTGTGATTCTGGGGAGATGGAATTATGGATTTAATGTTCTGTTTTGCTATCAAATTGTTGGACACACAAGCCACAATTTGTAACGAAAAGAAAATTTGGAGTTGTAGGTGACAATAGGCTAATAATAATCTAGTTTTGGAGGAAACGAATGAAAGAACAAATTAAGGTTTTTGTTGGAAGCAATGAATTGCAGTGGTTATATTCGCAAGATTGGGAATATCATGATTATGGTAATTGTAAAAGGTATTTGCAAATTATTTTTCCATATAAGCGTGGGATGAAGAAGGAAGAAAAATATCCACTTATTTTATTTATTCCTGGTTCAGCATGGCATAAGCAAGAGATGTATAATGATATTCCACAGTATGCAACATTAGCGAAGTGTGGGTATGTAGTAGCTGTAATGCAGTACCGTGAATCTGATATCGCTCCATTTCCTGCACAAGTAGAAGATGTTTGCAATGCACTTAATTTTATTCCGTCTATTGCTGAAAATTTTCATATTGATACAGAGCGGATTTTTCTTATGGGAAATTCTTCTGGTGGACATATTGCTATGATGACCATATTGTTTAGCGAACATGGTTTATGCGAAAAAATCACGAAGATTTCTGGTGTGATTTTGGAAAGTGCATCA
>CAZESO010000164.1:0-5514 GCA_964515325.1 uncultured Roseburia sp.
GGTGAAAGTCAGTTTACACCCCAAATGCTGAATACCGCCTATGCAGAGCAGGAGCGGCGCTGTAAGGAGCTTCGTGAAGCACTGGGCAGGGCAAGGCAGGAATTGGAGGAAGCAGTGATGATATGTGGTGGGTTTCGTTGCAGTGGATTGGAATACTCATATATAATAAAGGATTTTGACCTCGCTAAGTATGTAATATCTGATTTTGAAGTAGTTAATGAAGCTTACATTACATCTACATGGAAAAAATGACGGAGATTGGAAGTTTGATTATCGTGTTGATTGTAGCGATGCTGTTTTTAGTAGTAGGGGTTGTTAGCTTCATATGATATTGAGGTAGGATGTTGCAAAAACAACTACGCGGTTATTTATCACACAAATAATATATGTTATAAAATATATATAGAATCCAAAGGAGGAAGTATATGTATAATGTAAATAATTTTTGTAATATTATAGCACACCTAAGAAAAGAACGAGGTTGGTCGCAAAATTTGTTAGCGGAAAAACTTGATATTTCTCCTCAATCTGTATCTAAATGGGAATGTGGCGTAGGACTTCCAAATGTTACTCTATTTCCTGTTATAGCAGAGGTAATGCAGGTGCCTATAGAAGTGCTGTTTGGAGAGAGACCTAGTGATGGTAATAGGACGGAATGCCATTTTAGTCATTATAGTGAAAGTGATAGTATACAGGTTTATCTTGGCAATATATGTCGAGTAGAGTTTGTTGAGGATGAGAATGTTCACTGTTCAGTGTTAGTGTATGGTGATGGGGTTTTTCTTAACTATTTTGATGTGGAACAGGATGAGAATACACTTCGTGTAAATGTTAAAAATCCAAGTGGTTCAGAAGATTGTTGGGAGAAGTATGATAGAAAAGGTTATAAAGGCGAAAATTATGTGCGCATTTGTACTGGAAGAAAAAAAGATGAAACTGATATTCAGGTGATAAATTATCTTGATTTAAAAGCAACGGCAAAGGAAAACCAGGAAGGAAATTACGAGGTTGAATGTGACAAAGAGACAGAAAATGAGATTTTTGCTTTATGCGAAAGCGTTGAAAGGTCTGGTAAACCAGATATGCAGTGTGGAGCAAGAAGATTTGAAGCATTGATGTATGTGATGAAAGAGGAATATGATAGGGCTGAAGAATTGATAAATGCACTACCATCATATCTTTGTGGAAGAGAATTGCTGATAGCAGAAGTATATACCGGAGAAAAGAAACGACAATGCTACGAAAATATCATTAATATGCTTGAAGCCAAAGTGGAATATTATAAATCCAGAGTTGATTGTTTATGAGAACATCATTGATTTATTAAAAAAATTATGGTATAATTAACAAATCATTTAGTGTATCGTAAACAATTTAACAATGAAAAGGAGAAAGAATTATGCGAAAGACAGTAAAAAAGGTGTGCTGTCTTGCGTTGACTGCTGTTATGGTTATAACAGGGTCAAGCATAGACAGACTGGGAACGGTTTTTGAGGCGTATGCGGAAGATGTGGTTGAATCTGCAGAGATGGAGTTGTCGGGGTATAAGAAAATTGGTGATACAGTTTCTGTAGCTAATGCACCGGATGACGCAAGTTATTATTGGACAGTTACAAGCCAGATTACAGGACTTGTAGTTGCTACAAGCACAGCAGCAACATTAACTACATCAGATGAGTATAATGAATGTAAGATAACATGTACAGTAACAGCAAATGATGATGTAACTAATTTCTATATGTATTGTAGTTCACTTCCGGTATTATATATTGATAGTGATACAGAATATGGTTATGTAACAAAGGAAGATTACAGCGATGTAACAATGAAACTTGTTGGTAATGAAGAATTTACTGATGAAGAGTTATGGTATGAAGGTAAAGCACAGATTAAGCTTCGTGGAAATTCAACAGCTTACAGAGCTAAGAGTCCTTATAGAGTTAAGCTTGGAAGTAAAGCGGATTTACTCGGACTTGGACAAGGTGAAAAGAGTAAGCATTGGGTATTATTAGCAAATGATATCGACCATTCATTAATTAGAAATAAGTTATTATATGATTTCTCAGGTGCTATTGGTACAGAATTTTATTTTGATTCTACAAATGTTTCTGTAATGTATAACGGAGAATATATTGGTGTATACCAGTTATGTGAGCATAGAAGAGTTGATGATGGTAGAATTGAGATTACTGACTGGGTAGGTATCGGAGAAGATGCTGCTGAAGCAATTGCAGAGGTAGAATGGGCATCAGCTGGTTATTCAAAGGCTGGTAAGATGGAAGATGCGTTAAATGAAGTAATGTACCAGGATTACTCTTGGATGGATTCAGGAGAAGTTACTCTCAATGGTGTAACATATAAATTTGCAGACTATGATATAGAATTGCCGGAAGCTACAGGCGGTTTCCTTGCAGAAATGGATTTCTACAGTATTGGTTCGACTACACAGGCAACTATAACAACAGCTTATGGACAGCCATTATACTTTAGCCATCCGGAAGCGGGTTCTGATGCGGCAGATATATATGCTGGTGTAGAAAGCTTTAAACAGACGAAATTATTTAGCTATGCATATAGTTATACACAATCATTCGAGTATGCATTACATAGTACAGATTTTGTGTTCGAAAGTGGAACACATAAATATCTTGAATATTCTGGTTGGTTTAATGGTGGTGAAATAGGTGGTTGGAGTAGTATAACCGGAGAAATGGATTATACAGATACAGCAAATGATGGTAAACACTATAGTGAATTATTTGATATGGATAGCCTTGTAACAAACTTTGTGTTTGTAGAATATGCCATGAACTGGGATTCAATGAAGAATAGTTTCTTCTTCTACAAGGATATTGATGGTCTTGCTAAGATTGGACCACAGTGGGATTTTGACTGGTCTTTGGGTAATATTAATATGTATGATATTAATACATGGTTCCCAACAAGCTGGCAGACAACTAATGAGATGTATACCAGAGAACAGGCATATCAGTCATACAATTGGAACAGATTGCTTATTAAGGATCCTTATTTCCTTGTAAGAGTATATGAGAAATATAATAATGTCCGTGATATCATCGAAGAGATGGTTAAAGATGGTGGTACAATTGATCAGTATGCTGAACAGCTTGCTATGGCTGGTTTGGCAAATGATGCTAGATGGGATTATACATATTACGATCCTTATTGGTATTCAAGCGGTTATTCAGAAGACTTTGTAACATCAATTGATAGCCTTAAGACGTTCTTGACTACAAGAGTTGAATGGCTTGATGAGCAGTTTGCATCAATTGATAGTCTTGTAAATTCTCTTGGATATTATCAGGAAGCTACAGATATTGATGTGGTAGTTGACACAGTTGATGGTGACAGTGTTGTGACAGCTGTTACAACTAATGCAGATTGTAAGAAGATTGCTTTCCAGATTAATGGAACAACTATGGTAGAAGCTGATGTGGTAAATGGTGTGGCTACAGCTACAATTCCTGCTGATGCGATTATTTCAGATGGTGAAACAATGAATGTTGTTGTAGCTTATGAAATGGGTGCAAATGGAGAATATATTTTAAATACATCACTTAAGCCATCAGATAACTATGAGTATATCGCAAAATCAGCATATGCTGTGTTTATGAAAGACGCGGCTGGAACTGCAACAGAAATCAAAACAGGCGCTACAGTAGTAGAAGGTAAGAAGTTACAGAGTGAAGGTGAGAATAGTGAGAAGAAAGTTCTTACGGGCGATGGTACAATAGAATTTGAATTTGAAGTAACATCTGACAGTAAATGGAGTTATAATTATTTATGGGTAGAATTGTTTGACAATAATAGTAACTATATGACAACAGTAAGTCATGGCGATGCGTGGTTCTATTATGGAGGTGTTATAACAGAAGGAATAGCATATAGTGGAATGTTCGAACATCCTCAGGTGGGAGATGTTTGTAGAGTAACACTTACAAGAGAAGGCAATACAATAGCAATTAAATATTATAATGTTACGGCTGGAACAGAAATTGGAACAATAACAGGTACACCGGTAGCATTTACATTTGGTAATACAATCACAGCTTATGTACAGGCAAAGAATGCAGCTCTTCAGATGGTGTGTGAAGACAATGCAGTATCAATCAACACAGGAGACATTGTTATTGACGCGTCATCATACATATACACAGGTAAAGCGATTGAGCCAACTGTAAAAGTGACTCTTGATAATGAAACATTAGATGCAGCAAATTACAAAGTTCAATACTATAACAATACAGATAAGGGTATTGCAGTTGTACTTGTTACAGGTGATGAGTCTAAGGGATTTAGAGGCACTGTTATGAAAACATTTAAAATAGTGTCTGAAGAATCTAAGGATGATTCAACAGGTGATTCAACAGGTGGAACTTCATCTGGCAGTGTTTCAAGTGAAGCTGTTGCGGAAGGTACAGTATCGTCAGCAGAATTAAAAGCAATTCAGGATAGTGCTAAAGTAGAAGGTGTGGAAGACGGAGTTGAGTTGAAGGTTAATAATGTAGATACTACATCAAATGACTTTAAGATAGTTAAAGATTTAATTGCTAAAAACTATAAAGACAAGAAGTATATTGCATTAGATCTTAAGCTTATGAAGGGCGATAAGCTTGTTCAGCCAAATGGCAAGATTAAAGTTACACTTCAAGTACCGGAACGTCTTGAAAAAGCATTAAAGATTGATGTGTATAGAGTGGAAGAGGATGGTTCGTATGTGAAGTTAGAATCAAAATTAGATGGTAAGTGGATTACCTTTGAAACAGATCACTTTAGTACATATGTATTTGTAGAAGCTAATGTAGACACGAGTACAGACAATACAAGTGTTTATACAGGCGATACTACAAATGTAACTTTATCTATGATAATGATGTTGCTTGCATGTGCGTTTGTACTTGTATTTAACAAAAAGAGTTCAGTAGAATAAACTAAGATATTTAATAAGGCTGTTGCATTTATAGTGCAACAGCCTTTATATGTTGTGTTTTCTGAATTTATAATACTCATTAACAAGACTTCTGTAACCAAGGGATTTTATATCATTATAGGAAACCTTATAATTACCTTTGTAATGTCTTCCAGAATATAGATATCTTATATATTTTAATAAATAATTGTCTAATTCCTTCAGACTTTCATCAGTAGAAATAATAGGGAAAAACCATCTGCTCCAAGTAAAGGAATTCTCGTCTGTTTCATCATAGAATTTTTTATTAAATACTCGTATTAATACTTTGGCAGCTTGCTCAAAGGTAGCATTTTTTCTTATTCTCCAACGATATAAGGAATGAGCTTTTCGTTTTATTTTTGCTTTCATTTTCTGTTTGGTAATATGAGATAAATCTAAAATTCCATCATTATATGATATACCTAAAAATTCCCATATTTCACCAGGTTTGGTAATGGAAACTTTGTCTTTATTTATTGATAAACCGCATTTTGTTAAGAAATTCTTTAAAAACTCTAATTGTGACAATGCTTCATCATAAT